>NZ_JBEOPP010000090.1:0-12172 GCF_040310185.1 Shewanella sp. T24-MNA-CIBAN-0130
GTGATAATTGCCGGTGTCGGTAGCTTTACATTAAGCGCCAATGGCGCATACAGCTTTACTCCAGTGGCTAATTACAATGGTCCCGTGCCAGTGATCACCTATGTGTTAACCGACGGCACTGGCCCGACTGACACCTCGACCTTGACCATCACCGTGAGCCCAGTAAACGATGCACCTGTTATTGATGATTACAGCAGCACAATCAATGACTCTATTGCTAATGGCATTAACGTATATGACGTTAATGATGCCAATACTGGAAATGATACTGATATCGACGGTGACACATTGTCTTATTCTTTTGTGCTTGCTAATGGATCAAATAGTCTAATTAGCGCAGATGGTGCCTTCATCATTAATGCACAGACGGGGGTAATTTCTGTTAATGATACGACGCAAATTAACTACGACAATGGTAGCCAAATTAGCCTAACCGTTAAAACAAGTGATGGCAGCTTAACTGATACTGCAATTGTGACTTTTAATCTTAACAATGTTGATGCTATTGATGATCTTCCAGGATCATCATATTCAGTAACCACAGGGTCAAGTACCGCTTGGGCAATCCCACAGTCTAACGGCCAAAGCCTAATGAGGATTTCAGCGCGCACAGCGGATGGTTCAATGGGCGCAGTAAACATTGAATCAGGCTCTAACAAGCTCGGTGTGGCGGGTTCGCCACGTACCTCTGATCAGGTAACAGGACAAATCGAGTATGATTCAGCTACAGGTACATCTGAAGCGATTGTTGTTGATTTTAATGGCCTAGTTAATCAGGCGACATTTAGCGTCACTAACCTATTTTCAAATGAAAATAATGGTGAGCAAGGTGTTTGGAAGGCTTATTACAATGGACAATTAGTCGCAAGTGAAACGTTTAAGACGACTTCTGGTGACGCTGGTACTTTCAGTATTGATACCGGTAATATTGTCTTTGACCAATTAGTGTTTGAAGCAACACAGACAATTAATGAAGCGACTAATGGTAGTGCCTTAACTGACTCATCAGATTACTTCTTAACGGGCATTACAGCGTCTGGACCAGCGATTATGGGCACTTATATGGTCTCTGAAGATGGCGTGCTATCCATTACAGACACAAGCCTAGGCCTATTAAACAATGACTCTGATACCCAAGATAATACATTTACGCTAACTGGGATAAATGGAGCCGTCGTTACTGATGGCCAGATTGTTTTGTTAGATAGTGGCGCACAGTTAACTATTCACAGTAATGGCACTTATTCATATGACACCAACGATTCATTTGAAGCACTTACCGCTGGGCAACTTGTAACTGATACCTTTACTTATACGGTAACGGATCAATATGGCGCTACCGACACTGCGACAGTGACGATTAACATTGTTGGCGAAGCAGACGCTAGTTCCACTTATGTCAGCTATAACGGTAACCCTGGCAATGACATTATTGAGGGAACGCAAAGTAACGATATTATTGTTAGTGATCAACAAGGCTTACAGATTGTTGCTGGAGAGAACTACAATATTGCATTTATTTTCGATACTTCCGGCAGCATGAGAGGGGTAATAGCAGAAGCGATAACTCAGCTGGAATCCGTCTTTGAATCACTCGCGAATAGTGCCACTGGCTCTCATAGTGGTATTGTTAACGTATTACTGACTAATTTTGCCACAGGTACAAATTATTCAGTGTCAGTTAACATGGACGATCCAAAAGCTGTTGAAACTTTAATGGCAAAACTTAACTCAGCTGGTGCATCAGGCTACACAAATTATGAAGCTGGATTTGAGTCGGCAATAGACTGGTTTACTAGTTCAGCAATCCAACAAAATGTGGGAAATAATATTTCTTATTTCATTACTGATGGTTCACCAAATGTCCAGACCGTTGATAGAGATGTATCTAAAGTATTGATTGGCCATGACGCGACCACAAACAGTTATGTGAGCTTGAGTGAACTAATAGGTACAAACTATAGCAAAGGCACAATAATTCGCTTTGATAACGAAATGGTTGTCAATTCTAACGGTGCTGTTTATTCACCTTATACAGGCGCTAAAATTGGCCAAATTAGTTTTGATGGTAATAATAAATTCACGGGCTATACCGATAGTGGAACAAATAGTACTAACCAAGCCGTACACACGTTCAACCTGCTCGCTGCAGTGTCTGAAGTTGAAGCGATAAGCTTAGCCAGTGCAAACGGTGGCACCACCGTTAATGAAGCAAACTTGAAAATATACGATACAGATGGAAGCGTAAGAGCATCTATTGATGTATCTGATTTATCAAGTGTTATTACTGGCTCTGAGACACTGCAATCACAAGGTGATGATGACACAAGTGGCAATGAAGGTGATGACATTATCTTTGGTGACTTAGTTAGATTTAGCGGTTCATCAGAGCAAGGATATGTCGCTTTACAAACTTATGTGGCTGACAAAATAGGCCAAAAAGTTGCAGATGTTGATGTTAGAGCTGTACATGATTATATTCGTGGTCATGTAAATGAGTTTAATATCAATAATCAAAATGACGGTAACGACATTCTAAATGGTGGTACTGGTAATGATATATTATTTGGTCAGGGCGGGAACGATGTTCTCAATGGGGGCGAAGGTAATGATTTACTTATCGGTGGCCTAGGTAACGACACCCTTATTGGCGGATTAGGTAATGACACCTTTGTATGGTCTAAGGGCGATATTGGTACAGATACGATTAAAGACTTTGAAGTTAACAATGACTCTCTTCATATCAGTGATTTATTACAAAATGAACAGAGCGGTAATTTAGAAAGCTATCTAGACTTCTCGTTCAGTGGTGGCAGCACGACAATTTCTATCGATGCCGACCTTGATGGTAATGTTGACCAATTTATTGTACTTGATGGTGTAGACCTATCGCAGGAATACGCTAGCACCACTGAAGGAGTTATCATTAACGGTTTACTTAATGATGGCGCACTCATTGTTGATACTGCTACAGTCAATCCGGCCCCGTCGCCAGGAACTAACCATGCAGATCTATTTGATCAACATAATGGAAATATTATTCCTTAATAACAACAAATTGACTGCGTCACATAGTATTATGTGACGCATATTTGCTTATTCTAACAATAAATATTAAGGATAATGATTAGGTGCCTAACCTTGCGTCTAACACAAGTGAGCAGTGGACCATTTCTGCTTCCCAACGGGTAACGGTCGATCCTTTACTCGACTGTTTAGTTTTATTGACTGAGCATTTTGGAAGCCCTTGCTCAATAGATTCCCTTGCGGCAGGTCTTCCGCTATCTGGTGCCGTCATCACACCCGATTTAATCCCTCAAGCAGCGGCTAGAGCTGGACTATCAGCTAAATTATCACGTAAAGATTTGAATCAGATTTCTGAAATATTATTACCTTGTATCTTATTATTAAAAGATAAAAAGGCCTGTATTCTTCGAGAAATCGATCTAGAGCAAGACCAAGCCATTATTCAATTACCCGAAACGGGCGGCGAACAAACCCTGACAATTGAAGGGTTAGAAACCTTATACGTCGGCTATTTATTTTTAGTTAAGCAAGATTATCGCGGCGATAAGAGTTTTGATGTTCACCTGCATGACAGCAGTACACATTGGCTAATGCAAAGTATCAAAGACTCTGCCCCCATTTACCGAGATGCGCTTATAGCCTCAGTATTAGTCAATCTGTTTGCGTTGGTTTCACCACTATTCATTATGAATGTCTATGACAAAGTGGTGCCCAATCTTGCGTTTGAATCACTTTGGGTTTTAGCTATAGGGGCAGGCATTGCCTATATATTTGACTTTATCATGCGTCAGTTACGCAGCTATTTAATCGATATTGCAGGCAAAAAAGTCGACATTATTGTTTCTTCAAAATTATTTGCCAAAGCCATTGGTATTCCGTTATCAAAACGTTCACCCAGTGTTGGAGGCATGGCCAGACAATTAGGTGAGTTTGACAGTATTCGAGAGTTTTTAACCTCTGCAACCATCACCACACTCGTTGACCTGCCATTTGCATTACTATTCGTGTTCATCATTTATATTGTTGCTGGTGATTTAGCGATTATTCCAGTGATTGGCAGCCTAATTATTATTGCTGTAACCTTTTACATACAACCTAAACTAAAACTGGCAATTGAAGAAAGTAATCGCTTTTCAAGTTTAAAACATGGCCATTTGATTGAAAGTTTAACCGCATTAGAATCAATTAAAGCCAACGGCGCCGAAGGGTTAGTACAAAAAAGCTGGCAACAAATGATCGGCCATACCGCTAATTGGCAACTAAAAACCAAAAAACTGTCTAATTATGTCAGTCATATTGCTAATTTTATGGTGCAATTAACTGTTGTGCTCGTCGTGGTATTGGGCGTATATCGATTAGCTGAAAATGAAATATCCATGGGTGGGATCATTGCCGCGGTCATGCTATCAAGCCGAGCCATCGCCCCCATGGCTCAATTAGCTGGGTTAATTACCCGTGGCAATCATACAATGAGTTCACTGCGCCAATTAGACGCGATTATGGAACAAGAAGATGAGTTTGAAGACAAAGGGAACCTAGCAAGCAAAGAACGATTTATGGGGAAAATAGAGGCTGATAATATCAGTTTTAGCTTTCCTGGTTCCGAAAAGCCCAGCTTACATCCTTTATCAATAAGTATTAATCCTGGTGAACGTATCGCCATTATTGGCCGTAATGGCTCAGGTAAAAGTACCTTAGCCAAATTACTGCTAGGATTATACAAACCGACTCAAGGCAGCCTGCGCTATGACGGCCTTGATGCAGGACAAATTCACCCTAGCGATCTTAGACGTAACTTTGGCTATTTACCCCAAGACGTCACCTTGTTTCACGGTACGATCCGCGACAATATTTTATTCGGTTCTCGCCAAGTAACTGAACATCAATTAATAAGAGCAATCCAGCTTTCTGGTGTGAGTATGTTTACTAACCTAGAATCAGAAGGTTTAGATCAACAAGTTGGTGAGGGAGGCTTGTCATTGAGCCGAGGTCAACGACAAACGGTAGCCTTAGCCAGAGCAACATTAAATGACCCATCCATATTATTAATGGATGAACCTACTGCTAGCCTTGATGCCCGCGCAGAAAAACAGTTTATTCGCTCAATGCAACTTGTTAGTCGCGATAGAACATTATTACTCATTACCCATAAGATGCATTTATTAAATCTAGTCGATCGTATTATTGTGCTCGAACGGGGTCATGTAGTGGCTGATGGCCCTAAAGATGAAGTTCTGGCTAAACTCAATTCTGGGACAATTTCTGGAGCCCAAAACTCATGAGTAAAAACCTTACCGCTGCAGACTTAGAAATGGTTGATGACGTATACGGTGCCATGATGACCGATGCTCCTTCAGGACATCGTCTGATCATTTGGTCACTGGCTGCAATGATGGTGTGCTTTGTTATTTGGGCTTATTTCTCGGAATTAGATCAGGTGACAACAGGAACCGGTAAAGTTATTCCATCTTCACAAATTCAAATTATTCAAAGTTTAGATGGCGGTATTTTACAAGACATCTACGTCCAAGAAGGGGTCATGGTCACCAAAGGACAATCTTTAGCCCGTATTGATGACACACGATTTCGCTCTGATTTCGACCAACAAGAACAAGAAGTCTTCGGATTACAAACCAACATTATTCGGATGCGCACTGAATTAGACAGCATTATCATCTCCGATATGTCTTCTGACTGGCGCGAACAAGTCAAAATCACTAAACAAAACTTGCTCTTTTCGCAGACCATTATTGACGAGGAGCCTGAACTGGTTAAGCGTCAACAAGAAGAATATTCTATTCGGCTTGATAATTTAAGTAACCAATTAGAAATTCTGGTGCGTCAAATCCAACAACGCCAACAGGAAATTGAAGAATTAGCGTCCAGAATTGGCACCCTTACAACAAGTTACCAATTAGTATCACGCGAGCTTGAATTGACTCGGCCGCTGGCCCGTAAAGGAATTGTCCCTGAAGTTGAACTGCTCAAACTTGAGCGCACAGTGAATGATATTCAAGGTGAATTACAATCTGTGAGACTTTTGCGGCCCAAGGTCAAAGCCTCAATGGATGAAGCCATCTTAAAACGCCGGGAAGCGGTGTTTGTTTATGCCACAGATTTACGCGCACAACTCAATGAAATGCAAACCAAATTATCTCGGATGAATCAGGCACAAAAAGGCGCATTTGATAAAGTCAGTAAAGCCGTCATTACCTCGCCTGTTATTGGAACAATTAAAAAGATTAATTTTAATACTTTGGGTGGTGTTGTGCAGCCAGGCGAAGAGATTATGGAAATTGTGCCATCAGAAGATAAACTACTGATAGAAACTAAAATTATCCCTAAAGATATTGCTTTTTTACATCCAGGATTACCAGCCATAGTGAAAGTTACCGCTTATGACTTCACTCGTTATGGTGGACTAAAAGGTACCGTTGAACATATTAGCGCCGATACATCACAAGATGAAGAAGGTAACAGTTTCTATATTGTAAAGGTACGAACAGAAGAATCCCGTTTATTGAAAGACAATGGCACAGAGATGCCAATAATCCCAGGGATGCTGACATCGGTTGATGTCATCACGGGAAAGAAATCCATACTTGAGTACATTTTAAATCCAATTTTAAGAGCGAAAGATACCGCTCTTAGAGAGCGCTAAGAAGACCAGGAGGGTTTTTTAATGATAACTATTATAAATCAGCAAAAAAAGCTGAGTATGATTGCATTGGCTTTATCAATATCGATAGCGCCAGCAGTCTCAAGCCAAACACTTGAGCAAGCAGTTGCACATACGCTAGACACAAACCCAGATTTACGTATCGCTTTTAATCGTTTTAAAGCGCGCGAAGAGCAAGTTAATCAGGCTGAAGCTGGCTACATGCCAACCTTAGATATTTCTGCTGGCTATGGCTGGGAGCAAACCGATAGCCCTTCGACTCGGCGTAAAGCAGGTCAAGGAGATGTAGATAATGACGGTATGATTGATTTAGAACGTGGCGAAGCCGGTTTTAGTATCAAACAAATGCTATTTGATGGTTTTTATACCAGTAGCGAAGTCGATCGTTATTCGTTTGAAGCCAGTGCTGATCAGTGGGCATTATTTTCCGCCGCTGAAGATATTGCCTTGGATGTTGCAAAAGTCTACTTAAACTACATTCGCAGTGAACAAGTATTACTGCTATCAGAGAAAAACCTCGCAAGTCATAAAGAGATTTATGATCAAATAAAACAGCGCACAGATTCTGGATTAGGATCGATAGCAGATTTATCGCAAATCACTGGTCGCCTTGCCCGCGCAAACGCCAATGTGATTTCAGCTAAAAATAATTTAAAAGATACTCGTGCAACCTTTATCAGAATTGTTGAAGCACAGCCTGACGACTTAATCCTGCCAGTGCCTGATGCCGATATGCTCCCGGAAAGCTTAGAACAAGGGCTCATGTCAGCAAAATCGAAACACCCTGTGTTAAAGTCAGCAGCAAATGACATTAATGCCGCTAAAAAAGAGCGTAGCTCAGCCAAAGCCAACTATTTCCCACAATTAAGTCTAGAGCTTAATGGTAACTGGAATAATGATACTGACGGCGAAGACGGCTACAGCACATTTAATAGCCAAAATGTTAACGGCTATAACAATGATTTAGTTGCTATGGTTCGGGTTAAATATAACCTTTTTTCTGGTGGTAAAGATGTCTCTAGAGATAGAGAAACGGCCTATAAAATTAACGAAGCTAAAGAGATCCAACAACGTGCTTATCGTCAAGTGGTTGAAGGTGTTTCTCTCGCTTGGAATGCCTATGAAATGCTCGCCCCACAAAAACAATTTATACGTGAACACGTTGTGGCGGCAAAACAGACTCAAGTGGCATATGAGCAACAATTTAACTTGGGTCAACGTACCCTTCTCGATTTACTCGATACTGAGAATGAACTATTTGAAGCGCGCAAAGATTACTTGAAAACCGAGTATGACGAAATTGCTGCTCGCTATAGAGTACTCAATTCGACTGGCGATCTACTCGACTCACTTCGAGTAACACGTCCAGGAGAATGGCGTGGTGAGCAAGATTATGAGGGAGGTGTTAAATGATGAAATATTTGCTAATTTTACTCGCATTGATTGCAACCGCAGGTTGTTCAATCAACGATATTGTCGAGTCTACGCCGTCTACACCACAAAAATTTGATCTTGCTGACAACGACCGTGATGGGGTGATAATGGCCCGCGAACGTTGTGCGGAGACCATTATGGATGCCGCAGCAGACAACTACGGTTGTGGTAGCATAAAAGACATCAATGAACGCCAAGAGTTAAAGATTCTATTTAGCAATAATTCTGCGGTTATCGATCAGCAGTATTATGATCAAATTGAACTCGTCGCTAAAATAATGCAAACCGACCCTACCACTAAGGTGACAATTGAAGGTCATACCAGCAAAATTGGAAGCTATGAGCTTAATTTAGCCTTATCTCAGAAACGTGCTAAAGCTGTCATTGAAGTGTTAGAAAACACATTTGGTATCGATGCAAGTCGTTTAGACGCCATTGGTTATAGTTTTGATCGCCCTATCGATAACAGTGGTACGCCAGAAGCCGAACGACGTAATCGTCGCGTGATCGCTGAAGTCGCAACCGATGATACCATTCCAGCAATGAGATGGAATATCTACACTGTCGACGAGAAAATGGAAGAGTGATAAATAAGGCATTGATTCTTTGAGTCATGAAGACAGCAAAGTAATCACATCGCTGTATAAAAGGGTCTGTCATTTTTCTATTATGGCATCGGCCCTTTTAGTTTCATGTTTATATGCGGCACCGACTCAAGAGTTAAACCAGCAAAAAACCGTTTCAGCATTGTCGGAACGTTATGGCGATAGAGCAGGATTACGAGCAAATGCTTGGTTTAAAATCGTTAATGATTCACAGAAACTTGCTGAAATAGAGAAATTAGAAAAAGTTAATCAGTTCTTTAACTTATTTCGATTCATTGATGATCAAACACTATGGGGCGATTCCAATTATTGGGCTTCGCCGATGGAGTTTATTGGGGCTAATGGGGGGGATTGTGAAGATTTTTCAATCGCGAAATACTTTACGCTTCTTCAACTTGGTATTGCTGAAGATAAACTCAGGATCACCATGGTAAAAGCAACATCGTTGAACCAGTATCATATGGTGTTAGCGTATTACGAAAAGCCTAATTCGATCCCGTTAGTGCTCGACAATTTAGATAAAACCATAAAGCTGGCAACGAAACGAAAAGATCTGCTGCCTGTTTATAGTTTTAATGGTCAACAATTATGGTTAAACAAAGAAAAAGGCCGAGGTGTGTTAGCTGGCTCATCATCACGCCTTGAAAAATGGACTGACCTTAAACTTAGACTAGGTGTAGACCGCTTACGCCAACCCAAACTCAACATGGAGTAGTGACAACATGACCCTGTTCAGGCAGATCTATGCGTTACTTTTCGGGCTTTTCTTGTTAACGATTGCAAGCGTAGCCTATGTACAATTTTCAGAGACTCAAAGTTTTTTAACACAACAGATGGAATCTGATCTCAATAATACCAGTAACTCATTAGGATTAATGTTAACGCCTGTTTTAGAAGCTGGTGATGATGCTGGAGCAGAAACATTAGTCAATGTTATTTTTGAGGGCGGCTATTATCAACAAATCAAATTAACCTGGTTAGTTGATGGCAAGCAGCAAGTGTGGAATAACGCTATTCGAGTAAATAATGTTCCTCAATGGTTTATCGATCTTAACTTGTTTAAAACCATTAACAAACAAACCACTATTACCTCTGGTTGGTTACAACTTGCCACGCTGGAAATTACTGCTCACCCCGGTTTTGGTTATCATGAACTATGGCGGACCATTTCAAATATTCTGATCCTATTTTCAATTTTATTTCTCATTGCCATCATATGTGCAAGGGTGGGACTCAGTTGGATTTTGAAACCATTAAATACCCTTTCTGTACACGCAAAAAAAATTGCCGAGCGCCAATTTGGTCCCGATATGCCAGCGCCAAAAACAAAGGAACTGAAAGAGCTAGTCAATGCATTTAACAGTATGTCTGCTCAATTAAAACAAGTCTTTAACTCCCTTGACGAAGAAGTTTCCGCATTAAGAAAGAAAAATCTCGTCGATCAAGTCTCAGGACTGCCAAATAGGCAGTATATGGTCAGTCGAGTCAATGGCTGGTTAAGCGAGCCCAGTACTGGTGCGCTTTATTTAGTCAAAATGGATTGGCTAGAAGACGTTTATAGCAAATACGGTTTCCAAGTTCGCGATGAGACCATTCGTATTCTGGCTCAGAAATTACAGCATCACCAGGATGAAATATCCTCCTCTGTTATCGCCCGTATTGCTGCGTATGAATTCGCCTTCCTTGTTGAAGATTGTGAACATGATCAACTGACGAAGTATTTACAAAGCCTAATACGTACTGTTAATAAAGAAATATCTAAATCTGGTTGTAAACCAAACGAACAGTTTTATATTGGTGTAGCAGAGCGCCTAGGGCAAATGACAGTATCAGATATGTTGGCACAAGCAGATAACGCACTCCAACAGTCCATTAAAGACGGCAAAGTGTTTCATTGGTTTGAAAATACTCAACAGCAACTGTTTACCCGAGAGGAATGGCGCAGTAATTTAAATCACGCGATAAAGAACAAAAAATTCCAATTCCGTTGGCAGCCGATTCAGCTTTGTGCCAGAGATGAAATTTGTCAGCGTGAGCTTTTTTGCCAACTGCAAATAGGTGACAAGACCCTCCATGCAGGACAATTTGTACCCTATATAGAGTTACTATCATTAGGTACAATGTTTGATCGCTGTTTGATAGAAACCGTCAATGAACATCGTTTACTTGAACGTAATTATGAACGAGTCGCCATCAATCTGACTTATCAAAGTATTAGCGATGCTGATTTTCATCTTTGGCTAAAACAGTTCCTTCGAACCAATAAATACCCTGAACGTATTTGCTTTGAAATCCCCGAAGCGAGTGTGTATAGCGATTTAGAATCCTGTGAAAGTCTGTGTAAAATCATTCGAGACTCTGGCGCTCACTTTGGTATAGACCATTTTGGTCGCCAATTCGGCTCAATGGCCTACTTGCAAAGCTTGCGACCAAACTATGTCAAACTTGACCAGTCACTGGCTTATATTGAAGATAATCAACACAGCAGTGAATTATGCCGCGCTTTAGTCAATGTCGCTAAAGGGTTAGATATTCAAGTGATTGTGACAGGGATCCAAGAAGCAACCCAATTGACAAGATTTACTGATCTCAGAGTCGATGCTTATCAAGGCTTTATTGTACCGCCAGTCAATGTGAAGTTATAAGTGGTATAGATTGATTAACTCACTCGTATTAACCACTCTTCGGAGTGGTTTTTTTATGTCGAGGTTATTGACTCACGAGCCATTGCCTCACAAGCCATTGACTCAAGGCTATGAACTCACCCGTTAACTCACTGCGGTTATTGAGCAAAAAAAATAGTGACTGGCTTGCCCAATCTCGATAACACGGCGCAAACCCCTCTGTGGAACATTGGCGCAACTCATGCCATGATTATACGCTGCGGGGCAACGACTACAGCTTCATGCCACCTAACGGCCAAGCTTATGCCACAATATTGAGCCATACCATTATATGAGATCAAACATAGCCTAAATGTTAGGGTAAATAGGCAAGGTTTACTGATAGACAAAGGCTAACTTAAGTTCGGGATAATAAACGGTTATCAAGCAGTTCTTTGCCCTGCTACCTGCCTTACATTTACTTGCAATAGACTTGAAAGTAAATGCAATAGACTAGCTATTGGCGCAGTGGTAACGACGTGAGGCGCTTTGTTAACAAAATAAATAGCAAGTTTGATATAAATTTAGGTTAAATTTGCTTATTTTAGCTTACTCCCCCTCTATTAACTTAAGTTGAGGTTCGTTACGTTTAATCTTGGAATATTAGCTATCAAATATATGATTGTAATTAATGATCAATATCGCCAAAAACAAAAAAGCCACTCATTAGAGTGGCTTTTTGTTAAATTGGTCGGTGATAGAGGATTCGAACCTCTGACCCTCTCGTCCCAAACGAGATGCGCTACCGGGCTGCGCTAATCACC
>NZ_JBEOPP010000091.1:0-11125 GCF_040310185.1 Shewanella sp. T24-MNA-CIBAN-0130
ATCATCTAAATCATCTAAATCATCTAAATCATCTAAATCATCTAAATCATCTAAATCATCTAAATCATCTAAATCATATAATCATATAATCATATAATCATATAATCATCAGTTTCACCTCATTGTCTAAGTTATTAATCTCATTTATATCCTTATGAATAGTGTAGCAATTACATTAAATATTACGTCGCTTACGCTTGTTAGTTCAAGGTAGCCAAAATAACTATTCCATAAATAACCATGCCATAAAATAACTATGCCCTATATGGACCCTAAGCTTTTATAACACTTTTGATTAATCGGTTCACTAGCATATATTTAGCGTCTAAAGAGGTTTTTTTGCCAGCGCCATGATGTAAATCTGAAACCTATTACCTTCTCTCTACATTGGCATTTAAGCCTTATCCTTCGTTGTAGCGCTTTGAACTCCCGCAGAACAACAAGATTACTGAACACAATTGCTCCCTCCACTTAGCACCGACTCAATAACTTGACTGGTTATTTGATTGCCCTAGGGAGTGTCGGCGATATAAACATAACTACCCAAGGGAATTGGCGATTGTTCGTGCGCCATGACGGCAAGGGGCCGTTAGCTAGTTAACCTTAGCGTGGGATATTTCAACGGTGGTCAAAAGCTTGTCCTGCTAACGGCTTTGGCGGCTGTAGTAATTGGCTTGTAATGGATAGGCTATTGAGGGGGTGGCAATGCTCTGCTCGAAAAAAAATGGGCAAGTTTGAGATCAAATCGTTGAAACTATTTTGACTTATATCGAGCAGTGTTACTTCTTGCTCACGTTGAGGTTATTTGCATTAATGATATTCAAAGGGGTGCGAGTGAAGAGGCTTTTCAGTTTAATGCACTTGTTGTTAGAGTACCGATTGTTTTAGAACACTTGCCGTGAGGGGGGTAGCTGTTCAGATTATTTGTTTGAAAACTTTTGTCGTTTTAGAGTAAATACAGTTCTGGGGATTTAACGGTGACAGAACTTGCTGTGCAGTGGCTTAGCGGTAATATTATTAATGAATTTACTGTGTTCAGTGATGGGAGTGTAAATCGTTTTGCATTATGCTGACCAGATGCATTACTGATGTGCGCAAGGATACCATCGCTTATTAATTAGGTGAGTCATCACAGATTAATAAGCAATGGCATTGACTAGGGCCATCAGGTTATTCAGTCTCTTTTTGGTAACGCTAATCCATTTCTCGTCAGTATTAAAGTGTTGTTTTACCCATGACGATGGCTTAAGAAAATAAGGTTTCCTCTAAGGTTCTGCCTTTAAGCAATGCCTTATATTGCCACTGATGGGTAGTAAACAGCTCAAATAACTGCATTTCAAGGGTAAAGCTAGATTGTTTTTGATACTCGATTACATACTGCTCATCACTAATTCGTCTTACTTCAATAATGTCGTTAAGGCCTAATAACTGCTGATGTAGACTGTCCATGTCGCACTGTTTCATGGTGAGTGTGAGGAAGTCTGTGGCTTGACTGGCGTTTATAGAGACGGATTGTTGCAGTTTTCCATGTTCAAGATAGACAACTTGGTCGCATAGTTTTTCAAGTTCATCAAGATTATGTGAACTGATCACAAATGTGGTATTACCGGATAAGTCTTTAACAATCTGCCGAATTTTTTTCGCATTGGCAGGATCAAGTCCGGCTGTGGGCTCATCGAGTAATACAATTTTGGGTGAACCCATCAGTGCTTGAGCAATTGATACCCGTTTACCCATGCCGTGACTTAAGCTTTTAGGTTTGGCATCAGCGGAATCGGTTAAATCCACAAGAGTAAGCACTCTTAACGCTTCTTGCTTGGCAGCCGCGACTGTCATGCCTTGCAATTGAGCGAAAAACTGCAGTTGCGACACAATCGTAAAATTAGGGTCTAATGCGGCATCTTGTGGTAATGCCGATAACAGCCCCTGTAGCGCTTTGCTACCAGGCTTATGACCTAAAATCCTAATACTACCTGTGGTGGGTTGAATATAACCGCACAATAAACTGAATAGGGTGGTTTTACCGGCACCATTGGGACCCACTAATGCGATAGGAGCACCTTCAGTCAAGGTTAACGATACGTTATCGAGTGCAAGTTTATTGGCATATTGTTTAGAAAGGTTGTCACATTGAATAATACTCATAGCGCGCTCCGACTCATCAAGACTTTACCGACAAATAAAATAACTGCAGTTTGCAGTAAAGGAATGGGAGCAAGTGCCAATGAACTTAATCCTTGAGTGTTGATCAAACTCGCAATTTGCGAGCCAGGAAGACACCAATTTAACCAGCTGAGTTGTGGGAAATTCATATTCACTATGGCGATAACAATCGATACAACAGCCCATAAGATGATCGCAAAAATACTTGCTTGCCTGGCTGAATTTGCTTGTAATGACAGCACCGCCATGGCGGCAGTATAGGGCAGTAATATAATCACTAGGTTAACCATCACTAAAAGACTGGTTGTTATTGATGGCAACAATAATGATATATCACGAGATGATGCCAGTGCTATGGTCGCTAATAGCGTTAAGATGATCAACATAAATTGAATAAGCATTTGACCTAAGAAACGACCAAAGAACAAACTAGTACGACTGACTCTTAATGTTAGAAATCGTAAGCTACCACGTTGTTTATCTGAACTAAATTGATCAGCTGCTATAAAAATACTAAACATTGGGAACAGATAGAGTGCCGCCAACCAAAACACGGCAAATTCTGCCACAGGCCATTCGAAGAGATGACGTAAACTCCCGGGCCCAAACAGTGCTTCGGTAACATTTCTAAAGCTGGGCAGCATGATAAATTCAGACGCACTCTTAATAGGATAAAGCAATAAAATGGCCCAAATTAACATAAAGGAAATTAATGAAATCATGCCGCTTTTATTACTAAAACGTTTGGTGAGTTCATATTTGGCTAATAACCCAATATGAGTAAGTGTTGACGGAGAGGTGGTACGGTCCATATCTATTCCCTTGCTTAACCCGTTAATGGAAAGCATAAATTAGTTTAATAGCGTCTCTAATTGCGCAATTTTTTGCTCGAGTAAATCAACTCTTTGCTCAAGCTCTGTGACCCGATCGTTTGGTTGTAAAGAGTGCGGAGTGTGAGTAGAAACCTCAATGGCGTGACTACTATTCACTTGATAGTCGTCGACGTTACCACTAAAGCACTCAAGGAAGCGGCAATCACGTTTATTAGCTTCTCGAGCGAGTTGCACTACTGAAGGTTTTTCCCGTTGGCTTAACGCCAGCAATGCGGTCTCAACTTGCGACATATCAGTAAATTCGTGGAGTCGGTTGGTACGGGTTTTTAGTTCCCCTGGTGTTTGTGGGCCACGAAGTAATAACACACAGATTAATGCGACTTCAGCACTGGTTAACTGTAATTCACTGAATTCGGTGTTACAAAAGCGATGCTTATATTTTACGACTCGGCTGCCAAAACCCGATTGCTCGCTGATTAAGCGTTTTTGGGTAAGTTCATCTATTATCGTTTGTACTTGAGATTCGCTCAGTGACATAACCGGTTCGCGACTGCTTTTTTGATTACATGCTAAGGCGAGTGAATTTAATGACAGAGGATATTGATCAGGAGTCGTGAGTTCTTTTTCGAGCAAGCATCCGATAACTCTAGCTTCTAGTTGGGTTAATTCCATACACAGTATCCTTTTAATGAAAAGCATGATTCTATTACTTTTATAACAGAGGCATGCTTTTTCTCAAAGGATTGGACTAGTTTACTCAAGTTAATCGAATATTGTTCACACAGTTAACCGAATACCGTCAGTTTCGATGGTGATCTCACCGGCTTTAAATAAGCCGCCAATGGATTTTTTAAAGGCTTTTTTACTCATGCCGAGTTTGTCATAAATGACATCAGCATCCGTTTTGTCATGTAAGGGTAAAAAACCGTTCGCGCTGCGCAGTTTATTGATGATCAAACGGGCATTTTTATCCAGCTCGTCTTTATCACCTTTTTGCAGTACAAGATCAATTTTGCCATCACTGCGGATGGTTTTAATAAAACCAGTGACCTTTTGTCCAAAGCGAAGTTTTTGAAACACTTCATTTTGGTAAATAACGCCCCAATGCAGGTGATTGATAATGGCTTTATAACCTAAATCTGTCGTGCCGCCGATGATCAAGTTAACTTGTTCGCCTTGGGTGTAGTGTGCTTCAGTTTTGTCGACAAACTTATCCAGTTTAGAGGATGCCATAATGCGTTCATCGGCATGGTTGGCATGGACATAGACTAAGTATGAGTGGCCTTCTTCTGCCGGTTTGTGTTGCTCACCAAAGGGTAATAATAAATCTTTGTCTAAACCCCAATCTAAAAATGCACCGAAAGGCCCAGTGGCAATCACTTTTAAATAAGCATATTCACCTACTTGGGCCAGAGATTTTTGGGTGGTGGCAATCACAATGTCTTCAGAATCTAGGTAAAGAAACACATCGACCATATCCCCGACATTACAACCGGTAGGGACAAATTTATTAGGAAGCAAGACTTGTCCAAGCTCTTGAGCATTTAGATAAACCCCAAAATTAACTTGTTTAACGACTTCTAATGAATAACGTTTACCGATCTGTATCATGAATGACTCTACTTTAATAAAAATGAAAAGATGATCTTAATAAAAACACTTAATTATACACGTAAAATTCGCTCACGTTGTGTGAATTAATCGCTATCTAAAATCATTTGCTGTTATCACTGTCTTTGTCGATGTTTACCATGGGAATTGTTGGCAAATTATTATCAAAATTAATCGGTAATTAACTTGCATTACACATGATTGCAGGTTTTAATTGCGCCGTTTTTAAAAAGGTCGAAAATGTGTTAAGTATGAGCTGAAAAGTGAACTAATGAACCCCTTAATGAGTAAAATACTTGTTACAGTCTTCAGCCCATGCTCAGCAACCAATATTTGCATGCTTTGCAAATATCTGCGTAAGATGTTCGACAGTAAAAGGTGCTAAAGACGATAACAATACGGCGCAGTCTAAAACTCGTTAGCTGTGTGCTTATTTCGTCTGTCACAGGTTATACAGCCATGATGAAAGTGCTGGTAAACCTGTTAATTTCTGAGTTAACGTTACGGCGTTATCTGGATTATTTAACAAGCAGTGGCTACCGATGGGGGCGCTGCTAACGTTGATACAAATACGGAAAATAATTATGTCTGATTGGTCTATCGAAGATGCTCGCTCTGGTTATAACGTGATTCACTGGAGCCAAGGTTTTTATGGTATTAGTGAAGATGGTGAAGTGACAGTGTCACCTAACCCACAAAATCCGGATCATAAAGTTGGCTTAAATGAATTAGCCAATAGTATGGTTGAAGCAGGCGTTTCGTTACCGGTACTAGTCCGTTTCCCGCAGATTTTACACCATAGAGTGGAAAGTCTATGCGAAGCATTTAATGATGCAATTAAGAAATACGATTATCAAAATGATTATTTGTTAGTTTATCCGATTAAAGTAAACCAACAAAAAACGGTGGTTGAAGAAATTCTAGCCAGCCAAAAATCGAAAGAAGTTCCACAGTTGGGACTTGAAGCCGGCAGTAAGCCAGAGTTAATGGCAGTTCTTGCGATGGCGCAAAAAGCCAGTTCAGTTATTGTATGTAACGGTTACAAAGATAAAGAATATATTCGCTTAGCATTAATCGGCGAAAAGCTAGGCCATAAAGTCTATATCGTGCTTGAAAAAATGTCGGAACTTAAAATGGTATTGGCTGAAGCTGAAAAGCTAGGGATCACTCCACGTTTAGGTTTACGTGTGCGTTTGGCTTTTCAAGGTAAAGGCAAATGGCAAGCCAGCGGTGGCGAAAAGTCCAAATTTGGTTTGTCTGCAGCACAAGTGTTGAAAGTTATTGCTGAATTAAAAAGTGCTAATATGCTGGATTCTCTCCAGTTATTACACTTCCATTTAGGTTCGCAAATTGCCAATATTCGTGACATTCGCCAAGGTGTAAGCGAAGCAGGCCGTTTTTACTGTGAATTGCGCCAACTCGGTGCCAGCATTGATTGTTTCGATGTGGGCGGCGGGTTAGCGGTTGACTACGATGGTACACGAAGCCAAAGCAATAACTCAATGAACTATGGTTTAAATGAGTATGCTAACAATATCGTCAACGTATTAACCGATTTATGTAATGAGTACGAGCAACCAATGCCGCGTATTATTTCTGAATCTGGTCGCCATTTAACGGCGCATCATGCGGTGTTAATTACTGATGTGATTGGTACTGAAGCGTATCAACCAGAAAATATTCAAGAACCAAGTGAAGAGGCGCCGCAATTATTGCACAACATGTGGCAATCTTGGTTAGAAATCAGCGGTCGATATGATCAGCGTGCGATTATTGAAATTTATCATGATAGCCAAAGTGATATTGCTGAAGCACACTCATTGTTTGCTGTGGGTCAATTAAGTTTGGCTGACCGAGCTTGGGCAGAACAAGCCAATTTACGTGTTTGCCATGAAGTGAAGGGATTATTAAGTAACAATAATCGTTATCACCGTCCCGTGATTGACGAATTGAATGAAAAATTAGCAGACAAGTTTTTCGTTAACTTCTCATTATTCCAGTCATTACCTGATGCATGGGGTATTGATCAAGTGTTCCCTGTGTTGCCTTTATCGGGTTTAGATAAAGCACCAGAGCGCCGTGCGGTAATGTTAGATATTACCTGTGACTCTGATGGTATTGTTGATCAATACGTTGACGGTCAGGGAATTGAAACAACTTTACCCGTCCCAGCGTGGAGCGCAGACAGCCCATACCTGATTGGTTTTTTCATGGTGGGGGCATACCAAGAAATCTTGGGTGATATGCATAACTTGTTCGGTGATACCAACTCAGCTGTTGTGCGTATCGATGAGCGTGGATCAAGCCAGATTGAGTCTGTTTTACAAGGCGACACGGTAGCTGATGTGCTACGTTATGTGAATTTAGATGCGGTAGACTTTATGCGCACCTATGAAGAGCTTGTGAATCAACATATTGTTGAAGAAGAGCGCGCCAGTATCCTAGAAGAGTTACAGTTAGGGCTTAAAGGCTACACTTACCTAGAAGATTTTTAATCTTATTTACTACATTAACTTGTTATTCAAAAAGCCTAGTTACCGCAGGTCGCTAGGCTTTTAAGTTGCTAAGATGTTTTTTGAAGGTTCAGAGAAAAAGTTAGAGATTATCGTTAATGCATCAGCCCCTAAATTACGGTCATTAGATCGAACATTTTGGGTGGGGCTTGTTGCTGCCTCAAATGCAGATATTTTATCTAGCATAAGTAATGAATATTGCGATGCTTATTTACTGAGTGAATCGAGTTTATTTGTTTGGGATGATCGACTCGTTATGCTCACTTGCGGCACTAGCTCGCTAGTAGAATCAGCATGCTACTGCATTGAACGTTTAGGTGAACAAGCTATTGCATATGTTTGTTATCAGCGCAAAAACGAATACTATGCCCATTTACAAGCAAGTTCTTTTGGCGACGATGTGCTTAGGTTAAGGCATTTTATTGCGGGGCAGGCCCACCGAATGGGTCATTTAGATAGCCATCATCACTATACTTTTACTACCGATAAAGAGTATCAAGCCAGTCGGTTTGATACCACCAATGAACTGCTGATGTATCATATTTCGGGTCCGATAGCGGATTATTTACGGGGTGATCAGCAATCAATGGTTCAAATTGGGCTGATGCTGCAACTGGAACAATTATTTAATGGTTTTAGTATTGATCAGTATTTATTCAGCCCGCTAGGCTATTCAATCAACGGTATTCGGGGTT
Source organism: Shewanella sp. T24-MNA-CIBAN-0130 (assembly GCF_040310185.1). NCBI lineage: Bacteria > Pseudomonadati > Pseudomonadota > Gammaproteobacteria > Alteromonadales > Shewanellaceae > Shewanella > Shewanella sp. T24-MNA-CIBAN-0130. The sequence continues at coordinate 7,816 of NZ_JBEOPP010000091.1, forward strand.
GTGAATATTTTACAATACACATTACACCACAAGAAAATAGTTCTTATGTGAGTGTTGAAACCAACATTGATCTCACCACAACTCAGGTTGATATCTTTGCTGAGCTAGTAAGATTATTGCAGCCAAACAGCTGCGACATTATTGGTTTTAATAGTAATATTGCCAATAAGCAGTTTTTAAAGTACTTGTGTTTAAGCCAGTGCGCAATGACAATCGAACAAGGTTTTAACATACACTTCAGCCACTATCAGCAAGATTGCTTAGAAGTACTGAACCCTACATTATTGTAATTATCGGCATTTGCCATCTTTTTGATAGTCTATGACTACTTTTGCAGAAAAACCTGATTATTTGCTTTCTTCAAACGCATTCGGGTATTTACGCCAGCCACTGAATGTTAAACCAACGGAGTCTGATGCCGACGTGGTAGTGATTGGTTTACCTTTTTATATGGCAACAACAGGTCGTTCAGGTGGTCGTATGGGGCCTAATGCCATTCGCCAAGCATCGGTAAATTTAGTGTGCACCGCGTGAAGGATTGATTGATGTTGAGCATTCAATACAAAGTGGTATTCGTACCGAATACCACAAAGAAGGCCACGGCTTTGAGGTGGTTGATGCCGCAACGGCGCAACACATTGTTGAACAAGTGCGTGCTCGCGTCGTTGATATGCCGTTATACATCACGTTCGACATTGATTGTGTAGACCCGGCTAATGCTCCGGGCAATGGCACGCCTGTTTGTGGCGGATAAACCAGTGATAAAGCAATGAAAATTATTCGTGGATTACGTGGTATGAAGGTTGTTGGTATGGTTGTTGAAGTGGCGCCATCATACGATTCGGCTGAAATTCTGCGCTTGCAGGAGCGACTCTGGGCCTTGAAATGCTGCATGTCTGGGCAGAAGGTAAGGGCTTAATTAAAAAGTAATTTCAACTTTATCATTAAGCACATTCGCCAACGTGCTGACGTTGGCTTTTTTGTGCCTGCTCAGCGTAGAATAGATCTCGCAAGGTTAATGAGGAGCCAATATGAGTGATTTAAGTGATATTCGCCGTGAATACACCCAAGGTGGATTAAGACGGGCCAATTTGCCTACTAACCCGATGGATCTGTTTGAACAATGGATGCAACAGGCCACAGAGGCACAACTTACCGATCCGACAGCCATGTCTATCGCAACGGTTGATGAGGATGGTCAGCCATTTCAACGTATTGTGTTGCTGAAGAAATTTGACGATAAAGGGTTTGTGTTTTTTACCAATCTAGAAAGTCGCAAAGCAAAACAATTAGCCGTTAACAGTAAAATCAGTGTACTGTTTCCTTGGCATGCTCTTGATCGCCAAGTGGCAGTATTAGGGCAAGCGGAACCATTATCTATATTGGATGTGGCTAAATACTTCATGTCCAGACCCAAAGACAGTCAAATTGCCGCATGGGTATCCAAACAATCGAGCAAGATTTCTGCGCGGCAAGCACTGGAAGGGAAATTTGCCGAAATGAAGGCCAAATATGCTCAGGGTGAAGTGCCATTACCTAAGTTTTGGGGCGGATATTTAGTCCGTCCAAGCAGTATCGAGTTCTGGCAAGGAGGTGAGCATCGTTTACATGACAGATTTATTTATACCAAAACCGATGCTGATTGGAATATTGATCGGTTGGCACCTTAATGAATGTTAATGAAGTGGAGCCTTTAGCGGTGATAACCAATAAAATCTGGGTTGATGCTGATGCTTGTCCCAATCCAGTGAAAGAGATGTTGTTTCGGGCATCTGAGCGTAAGTCGATTCAATTGGTGTTAGTGGCTAATCAAATGATTAACGTGCCAAGATCACCGTTAATTAGCATGATCCGAGTGAGTTCCGGTTTTGATGAAGCAGACAACTACATTGTTGAACAAGTTGTCAAAGGGGATTTAGTGGTCACCGCTGATATTCCTCTCGCGTCAGATGCGGTTGATAAAGGTGCACTAGTATTGAACCCTCGTGGTACCGTGTATACCGCTGAGAATATCAAACAGATACTGACTATGCGTGATTTTATGGAAGAAATGCGTAGCAGTGGCATACATACTGGCGGCCCGAATAGTTTTTCGCAAACGGATAAGCATGCGTTTGCACAAGCGTTAGATAAATGGTTGGCTAAATTGATCCCCAGCAAGATATAACGAAATATTACTCTATACTTAATCTGACTTTCTATACAAAGGACTTTATGATGAAAAAATGGTTACCTTTTTTAGCCGCGAGCTTGCTGAGTACATCTGTGATGGCAGGCGATTGGCAAGTCAATCAAGATCATTCTCGGGTGAGCTTTATTTCGATTAAGAAAGCCGATATTGCCGAAGTACATCATTTTAAACAAGTTGCAGGTGAATTAACGGATGCGGGTGCATTTTCTTTATCGATTGATTTAACCAGTGTTGATACCGGAATAGAAATTCGTGATCAGCGAATGCAGACTGTGTTGTTTGAAGTTGCGCAGTTTCCAAAGTTAACCTTGGATGCGGTGGTTAATCCCAAATTGTTGGCAGGATTAAAAGTCGGTGACACGCTAACGACCCAAGTTGAAGCAACCATTTCACTACATGGTCAGAAACAACAAAAAAGTTTTGAAGTGTTAGTGGCTAAATTATCTGACAAGAAAATGGTGATTTCAAGTTTAGCGCCAGTGATTATTCAAGCAAATGAATTTGGCCTTGTGTCGGGTGTCGAAAAACTTAAAGAAATGGCGGGTTTGCCGAGTATCAGCTTGGCAGTGCCAGTGTCATTTGTGCTAACCTTAGCGCAATAGTTACCTGTGGTTGTTAATGACTTTCAATCATCAAGATTGAGAGCCATTTTCGGCTAAGTAGTGTTTAAGAAAGGTGGGGCACAATGGTTACCGACAAAGACGGCTACATGCATTTAATTCAGTATTTAACTGAACATTTAGGGCTGTTTGAGTCGTCTGAAAATACCGTAAATACAACGGAAACTGTTATGGAACTGTTTGAAGATCAGTTATCTGCTCAGATCATTATGGTATGTGGTCAAAACCCGCAATTATCATTTGCTCAGCGTAATATAGTGATCCGTGAAATTGATGCAATAGTATACGACTTAGAAGAGATTTTAGCCTCTGTTGCTAATCATCAAGCCACACCCGAACAAAGTATCTTTATTACTGAGTTTTCAGGTTTGATTAAAAATTTATTTGATCAAGAAGTTGCTCATCTGTTGCGATAAATCTACTTAACCTCATATATGGTCTCCTCCCGTATTGCAAGGTATAACTCATCGATAACAGGGACAGGATTGCTGTCATATAT
>NZ_JBEOPP010000092.1:0-10421 GCF_040310185.1 Shewanella sp. T24-MNA-CIBAN-0130
GAGTGTAATTTGTTTCATAGGGCTATGATGATCCCATTTGGGACAAAATCAAGCATTTTCAATGATCACGGGTATATGTGAAACATAAATCAAAAGAAAATATGACACAACGATGTTCCATAACTATTTGGTAATAGGAAATAAAGTGATCACTTCGGATTTAGCTAGGGCACGAACTTCTCTTAATAGGGGGGGGGGTAGAAATATTAACAGCTCTCAATAGGCATTATTTTCATAGCTGGATTAATTTTAAGAAAAAGCGCAGTTTGGGACACGTTTACCGAGGTGTAAATACTTATGCTGCAGCCACTGAAATTTTCGTTCTGAGGCGAGCAATGTCACAACACATCCTATCTGTAGCCAGCTTAATTAAAAAAGATAAAGCGGCTATTGGGCTAACCTGGTTAATGTTAGCGCTAGAAAATATTTTAATGGCACTAATTCCTTTATTTATCGGCCTATCCATCGATGGTCTTCTTGTTAATGATTTAGGCCCCTTAGGATTATTTGCCATGACGATGGCTGGACTTATTTGCGTGAGTGTGCTCAGGCGGATGTACGATACTCGGGTGTACGGCGAGATGAAAGTAGAGCTAGGTAAAGATCTAGCCCCTAGACTGCATGGTATGCCTGTGTCCATTAGTAACACCCGCCATAGCCTAGCAAGGGAGTTGGTCGACTTTTTAGAAAACGACTTACCAGAAGTATTCTCCTCCCTTATCCAAATAACTATATCAGTAATAGTACTTGTCAGCGTCAATGCCTTACTGGGCTTTGCCTCTGGAGTACTACTTGTGAGCATGCTACTCATTTATGGCTTGGGTCATGGGCGTTTTTATCGTTACAACGCAGGGTTGAATTCTCAAATGGAGCAACAGGTCCATTTACTCAGCAAGCCTTCCTACAGGGAAGATCGTCAATACGGGGCATTTTTCCGCCATTTAAAACGGCTGAAGCGTTGGGAGGTGAAACTGTCAGATATGGAGGCCTGGATCTACGGTGCCATATTTTTACTGGTGGGTCTATTTATTTGCTGCAACCTTTGGGTTGGTGCCCGGCTACCTGTAATTTCATCGGGCCAATTGTTCACCATTATCAGCTATTCATGGGAGTTTGCCGAAGCGGGCATCGCACTGCCCATGGCACTGCAGAGTTGGACTAGACTTCAGGAAATCTCAAGCCGTCTAAATCAAGCTATTCAAGTACCTGCCAAGACCAATGCTGCCAACGCCATTAGTAACAAGGTCAGTAATGAGGAAACACCATGTCTATAACTCTCAAACCTAATACCTTCGGCTTGATAAAATGTCACTCAGGACTGTTTGTGGCCTTCGCTATTTTTATTTTCACTGTCTTGATTGTGTTATTGACAGAAGAGCCAGAGGCATACACTGAAGCAAATGTCATTTCCCTACCCAAGGTCTCTGTAGTTGTGGCTTTGTCTCAGGTATTTAATGCCCCTATAGAATTAGTGGGTATTACCCATTCTCGCTGGCATACGAATATAACGAGTGCTCTTGAAGGAAGCCTTGAATCCTCAGTGGATGCCCTTGAACCTGGGACTCGAATTAAAAAAGGTCAAGTGTTAATCCAATTGGCTCAACATGCCTACCAAGCAGATGTTGATTCTGCGCTTAGCCAAGTTGCCAATACTGAGCTTGAGCTAGTTAAAACTCGCTATGAGCAGCAAGTGGCTTTGCAGATGGGCGGCGCACTTAAGACAAAGTTTTCACGTTTAGAACCGCAAATAACCTTTGCAAAGGCAGAGGTAAACGCGGCAAAAAGTCACCTTTCCCATGTCAGGCAGCGTCTTAAAGACACTCAAATAACAGCGCCTTTCGATGCCATTATTTTGCAGCGAAATATCACCCCAGGGCAGAAGGTACAAATTGGTGAGCCTTTACTGACTATTGCTGCTGTGGACGTGCTCGATATTCAAGTGTCGCTCTCCCAAGGGCAGTGGCAAAAGCTGGTAGCGGTAGGATCTCAGCTTGAGCTAAATGCATTGATCACTCGCGCCGATGGTAATAGCTTGCCATTATCTTTACGGTATGTTGAACCCAAGCGAGACCCTGTTAGTCATCAATACAGCTTAGTGTTCACCCTCAATGGTACCTTTGTTGAAACAGGGTTATTACCAGAACAGCAAGTAAACCTTGTGGTTACAAGTGTAAAGCACTCTATGGCTTACTCTGCACCAGCCTCAGCCTTAACCCAAGATGGTCAAGTCTGGTTGATGGATGAAAACAACAGGATCAAGCCTGTTTCTGTGACGCTGTTATCCCAAAAAGGTGACCAGATTTGGTTTGATCTATTGGGTTATGAGTCGCAACAAAAGGCCATAGGTGTATTGCGCTACCCGATGTCTCATCTTATTGCTGGGCAACAAATATCGCCTGAATTGACAGATGGTGCCGCAATACTTGTAACATCTAGTCAGAAGCCTATGTCTGACAGCAGTATGCCAGCGAGGGTAAAATAATGAAGTGGCTAACCCATTGGTTTATCCATCATAAAATTGCCGCTAACTTATTGATGTTTTTGGTTATGGCGGCAGGGATTTTATCCCTGAACACTATTCGTGTTGAAAGCTTTCCGCAGATCCCAACGAGTCAGTTGAAAATCAGTGTCGTCTACCCAGGTGCTAGCCCTGAGCAAGTAGATGAAGGGGTGACCCAGCGAATAGAAAATGCCATTAGTGGCATTGCCGGCATAGGCAAAATAGCCAGTCAATCGAGCAGAGGCTTCGCCCTAATTCAAGTGAAGAAGACAACGGGAACAGATCTTACTGTTCTGATGGATGATATTCGAAATGCCGTTAATGGCATTGTCGGCTTGCCCCTTAGGGCTGAGCAGCCACAATTAACCCGCGATGAATACACCAATTTGGCTGCCTATGTGATGTTATACGGTGATGCCGATACCCAAGCAATGCAGCAGGCTGCCATTAAAGTTAATCAGGCGCTAAGACGTCATCCATTGATATCTCAAGTGACTGATTTAGGTAAATTAGAGCAAGAGCTTGTGGTAGAGCCAGATAGAGATACCTTAAGAAAGTATAAGCTCACTTTGGGGCAGCTTGCCGAGCAGATGCAGTCTTGGTCATTAGAGTATCGCAGCGGGTTATTGAAAACAGCCCAGGGCAATATTGTGCTTCGCGGTGACAATAATGCCGATACCTTACTTAAGCTTGCCGCCATACCCGTGATAGTGACAGACAATAGCCAAGTACTCTTAGGAGACATAGCCCAGATTAAACGGGGCTATGAAGAAGTCGATGGCATAGTGCGTTATCAAGGTAAGCCTGCTGTGTCTCTAATGGTTTCAACCAGTAAAAAAGATAACTTGCTCGATGTCAGCGATGCCATCCACCAAGTAGTGCAAGAGCTAAAAACGCAGCTGCCGCAAAATATTAAGCTAGATGTGATGGCGGATATGTCCCCTTATATCAAGGAGCAGTTGTCATTACTGGGCACTAACGCCTGGCAAGGGATATTAATAGTGCTGGTGCTGTTAGGTTTGTTTCTCAACATTCGAATCGCCTTCTGGGTCGCTCTAGGCATACCGATTTCATTGGCCGGAACTCTTTGGCTTATGGGACCGCTGGGCTACACAATCAATGACATCACACTGTTTGGCTTTATTCTAGTACTTGGGGTCTTAGTGGATGATGCGGTTGTGGTGGCAGAAAGCATTTATGAGAGCCAGCAGAACATGGCCGATCCTAAACTTGCCGCTGAAGAGGGAGTCAATAAAGTGGCAACGGCGACGGTTTTTGGTGTGCTGACTACTATTGCCGCTTTTAGCCCCATGCTGTGGATTGAAAATGAACTGGCGCGCATGCTAGCAGGTTTCTCAGCAGTTGTGATCTTAGCACTGATTTTCTCACTCATCGAAAGTAAGTTTATTTTGCCCCATCATTTGGCCAACATGAAACAAACCGATGACACAGGCCCTGTTGCAAAGCTTCGTCGTTATTGCTTGTCATACTTAGACACATTCTACGCAAACTATTATCAGCCGGTATTATCGAGCGCCTTGAATAATAAGTTTGCTAGCCTAGTTATTTTTTCAAGTGTGATGCTGTCTGCCTATGGTTTTATGGCAACAGGGGCCATTAAGAGCGCGTTTTTTCCCGATATTCCCAGTCGCTTCTTAAGTGCCGATATTATTATGAGACAAGATGCGCCACTGTCTCTGACGTTAGAAAATGTCAAAAAAGTTGAGCAAGGACTTATCGAGACGGAAAAAACATTAATGAGTCAATATCAGTTAGATGAATCTCCTATTATCAGGCGTTTAGTGTCTACCGAGGGGAGTCATAGAATCGAGTTGGTAGCAGAGCTTTCCTATAGCGCCCTAAGTCTGTTACCAGCGCAAGAAGTGCTCAGTGCTTGGCGTAAAGCCGTTGGCTCCTTAGAAGGCGCCTATGCTCAGCGTTACAAGGCCACAGATGATGTCGCCGGTAGCACAGCCTTAACCATCACAGCACCTACATCGGCCCTTGCCAAAGAAGTCAGTACTCAACTTAAGCAAAGCCTTGCCCTTATGCCGGGGGTGAATGATATTTATGATGATAATCAAGGGGGCAGGAGGGAAATACAATTTATGCTTAATGACTATGGCCGTCAACTTGGGCTGACTCAAGCAAAGCTTGCTGAAGTCGTTGGCGGCGGTTTTGGTGAACTTGAAGTGCAACGATTAATGAAAGATGCGGAAGAAGTGAGGCTACTTATCCGTTTTACTCAAACGGTGCGTAGCTCCTTGAGTCAGCTATTAGCCACGCCGATCCAGGTGAAACAAGGTAAATATGTGTTACTCGAAGACGTGGTCGAACAGAACACATCTCGTCAGAGTGATGTGCTATATCGCTTAAACCGCGAGAGAGTCGCGACCCTATATTGGCGTCAAAACCGCAGCATAAGCACACCCGAAGCCGTGCTCGAAGGCTTAACTGAGCCGATAGCACAACTTATGTTAATCTATCCTGAGGTTAAAATTCGCGCTAGCGGTGAATTTGAAGAGTTAGCCGAAGTGCGAATTGGCTTTAAAAAAGCCATGTTACTGACCTTAATCCTTATTTTTGCCTTACTGGCTATTCCGCTGCAATCCTATGTGCAGCCTTTGATTATTATGGCGGTGATCCCCTTTGGTTTTGCCGGGGCGATAATAGGGCATGGTTTAATGGATTTACCCGTGAGTATCTTGTCATTATTTGGCATGATGGCCATGACAGGTATAGTGATTAACGACTCGCTGGTATTGATGACGCGCTTTAATCAAAATATCGAACAAGGCATGGCAAGTGTGGCAGCAGCGCTAGAGGCTGGAAGAAGCAGGCTCAGGGCTATTTTTCTTACCACAGTCACCACTGTGTGTGGCTTGCTGCCTTTGATGCTTGAAAGCTCAGAACAGGCCCAGTACCTGAAACCCGCCGCCGTTTCTTTAGTGTTCGGCGAACTATTGGCAACGCCTATCACTCTGATTTTATTGCCTATTTTATTGGTTATGTGTCAAAGAGATCCCAAAGGTTGCAACAATGATGCAGGGCAGCAAGCCGCGCTTGTATTTGATAAAGGTCCCCATTGAGTTGGAATTATCCATGAAAAATGAAAAACCATTCGTACTGCATGACTTAGCGCCGGAAGCCCATTTAGTGGCAAGCTTGCCGCCAAAATGGAAGCAGAGGTTTGAGTTCGCGATGGCGAGCATGGAGAAGATGCTTTTTGAGGGGAATAGTCTCACCTGGGAGGAGATTGCCAAACAAAGCGCGATTTCCCCCCACCATTTTCACCGCATGTTTGCCTTAGTGTTTAATGAGACACCGGGACAATACCTAAGCCGAAAACGCTTGGGTTGGGCTGTAGATTTAATGATAAGTGAGCCAACACTGACTGTGACAGAGGTCGCCTTGGAAGCGGGTTTTTCCTCTTCGCAGGCGTTAGCAAAGGCGCTAAAACGCAGCTTAGGGCTTACGGCAAAAGAGATTAAGCAAAAGCAAAATCAACTAGACTTCTTCGATGATTTGATGCGCCGTCTTGGGCAGCCTATGAAGATGTTACAGCAAAGCCTAGAAGAGAAAATGGCCGCTAAAATAGGGTTTGAAGTGCGAGAGTACCCTAGTCGCTCCCTAGTGACTAAGGGGCTAAGCACCAGCAGCATAACGAAAATGTACAAGGTATGGTGTGAAATTAAGCCTAAAGGCGAAGGATTAGCCATGGTGAACTTAATGCAGCTGAGCATTAAGGATCAACAAGTGGATGTGGGGCAGTTTGAAGTCGGCTATTTTTGCCAGCGGCCTGAACAAGCCAATCTCATTTTAGAGGCCGGCAGTTATCTATGTGGTAGGGTAAAAGTAAACAACTTCTCTGCCTATTTTTCGGCTTGGGATGCGCTTTTTATGTATTTATTAACCCATGATTTATTTATAGATGACAATACTAAATGTATAGACGTTATAGAGAAACCAGAGAGTTTACTGTGGGAGGATACTGAGTTAATCATCAGTGTCCGCTTGATAAACTAGACCTCATTTTTCACAAGTATCTCATGGGTGGTTCGGACTACTGGCAATAACCAATCATGCTTAGCTCTTTTCTTGAAGATAGCATAGCTGCAATTTATTTCGGTGTAAGGGCTAAAACGCGATTTCCGAGAATAGTGCAGATATACCTACTTATCGTGCCAAAATGAGAAAAAAAGAATTTTTAATGTTATTCGATGAAATCAAAAAAGCTTAATCAGTGCGCCTAAAGTGGCACACAGAATTTAGCCACTTGATTAGAGGTCGACCACTACAGTTTCCTGGTGTTTCCGATTTTACCCATATTTATTGTAATGTGAACGGTAGAATTTAGACCTTTGACTTTAGCAAGTTTCTGACCAGAAATGTGTCTGAAGTCATCTTATTTTTTAGATGCCCTTTTTTGAAGCTGTTTACGATACATAGCACCAGTAACAAGCAGTAGTATAGGAAGTATACCCACTAATAATAAAGCTATTTTAAATACTATACCCCCAACATTTGCAGTATGAATGGGATAAATCCTTTGATACCAACGTAATCCAGCACCGATAAGATGAGTATCTTTTACTTTCTTAATTTCAGCCGTATTTGGATCTAAATAAACAAAATTTCGTCCATATTGGTGCCATTCATCAGCTTGCTTAAACCGTAAAACGACTAAGTCATCTGTACTTTGTCGAATATAAACCCGGGTTAGTTCAGCCCCTTTCATAGTTTCCAATTTACGGGCACTCGAAAGCCACTTATCCCACTGTTGATTTCCCAGTGCTCTAGGGCTACTTTTTGTTGCTAACGTCGCTTTAGTCATCACGGGATCATTAAACAACAGCTGTAATGTTTTAATACTTGGCTGCTTATAAAGCATGCCAATACTGGTTAATATTGGGATCAATAAGAATAAAAATCCAATACTAGCCATTACGGTATGCCATTGCCTAAATATGCGCAGATTAAACTGAAAGCTAACACGAAATAAACGTCTACTCCAATGTTTAGGCCACCAACTAATTAAGCCAGTAATAATGAGAAATAACGATAATAATGAGATAAAGTTAAGTAATTGATATCCGATATCATTGAGCAATAAATTCATATGCCATTGTTCTAAAACACTGATGAAATCAGATAAATAATAGCGAGTGACTATAAACAAGCCATTTTGATCCCAATAATCTATATCACCATTAGCATCAAAAGCTTGATAATAAGGTGCTTCGGCTGAAGGAAACATAATAGTTTGGTAGACTTTACTTGTTGTAATGGTATTAAGTACAGCAGCTTTGGAAACGCTACTACTTACTGAAGTGAGCATTTGAGGGTATTGCCAGTGCAAGAATGTGCTTTTAAATAATAAAAACGAACCACTGAGGCTGATTAATGCTAACCAGCCTCCAACAGTCCAAGCTAAAAACTTATGAAGCTTAACTTGTTTCATTTTTAAAAATTAAATTCATAGCTCAATGAGTAGTTACGTCCTTTACCTGAAAAGTAATAAGATGGATGCTTTCTGATCTGACTGAAATAGCCAACATAAAATTTATCCATTACGTTCTCTACGGCAAAGGTTAATCGACCATATTTTTGCAGATCATATTTTATAGAAGCATCAACAAGGGTATAACCGTCAAACTGCTGTTCTTTATCGTTGTTTTCTGAATCCATAAGCGTATTTACTTGAATACGAGTAGATACGTTATCTGTTGCATCAAAGTTTGCTGCAAACATGAATCTGTCAGGGGATATGTTTTTCAAATCCATATCACTGTCTACACTGCCATCACTATTACTGTCGACTTCACCTTTAATGGTTGAATAAAGTGCTTGCAGTGACAACTGCTCATTTAATTGATATTTAGCGGTAAATTCAGCACCGGTTATTTCAGTACGTTGACGAACCACATCATATGTTCCACCTGAATTTAAGGACAAATTAGCGCCATCTTTTGCTAATGAATAATAGGTTGAAGCCGTTACTCGCCATTGGTCATCGGTATAGTTAAGACCAATTTCGTAGTTATCAGTCACTACAGGTTTAACTGCAGGCATAGTATTAAAGTCAATATTAATATCGCCATTAAGAGGTTGACCTTGATCGCCAATCCAATTACCTCGTAGTACACGACCAATGTCAGGCAAACCAAAACCTTGATTAAAGCCAGCAAAAACATTCATCTCATCAGTTAATTCATAGACTGCGCCTAGGTTAAAAACCAACTCATTAAAATCTTGTTCGCCACCAATAATATCAACTTGCCCATGAGGGTTGCCATCTTCATCATACAAACCATAACTATAAAGTGTTTGATCATTCTCAACATCAACAGTGGTAGTTTCATAACGTAATCCACCGGTAAGTCTTAGAGCATCATTTACTAATATATCGCCTTGAGCGAATGGGGATACACCTAGGTAAGACATTTCAGGGGTAACCCCTAAACCTGTAGCCACTAAACGTTGCTGTGTGCTGTCATCTAATACGTCAATACCAAATACCCAGCTATCATCTAAGTTCAAAAGGTCAATTTGTGAATACGCCAGCTTCATTCCTTTTTTCGTTGAGGTAATAATGCCTTGATCTCTAATCACTGTTGGAGTGGCTCGCCAGCTTGCTTCCCCATAAATAGCGTCAAACTCCTGATAGAAAAACTGCACCGTTAAGCCGCCATCGGCTAGATTATCATGACTATAATTTATGTTATATGCCTCAACTTGGTTAGAAATTGGCTCGCCAGTAGAGGCTCCTTTTTCAACAGTACCGACAATGCCATCATTGAAGTTACCTTTAATTGGCACATAATTATTATTGCTTTCTAATTCATAGTGATTGGTTGAAAATTCGAGTCGTTGTTCACCAAAATTCACCCCCGTTTTAAGGAAGAAGTTGGTCGCGGTTGAATCTTGAGTTTCTCCTTGAATAGAGTTCATCCCTATCGGGTGACCATTTCCATCATAATAAATACCTTGATCATGCCAAGAAGCAGCAGCGACAATATCAAATTGTTCGTCAAAATGACGTAAGTTGTACCATGTTTTTGTACTGGTTGAATCGCTACTAAAACTGTCGTTAATACGCAGTCCAATTGTTTGCTTAAAATTATCACCTTCTTTAGCTGACATAGTAATGTAGTTAATCAAACCACCGGTAGCGCCCATACCATGAACAGCACTAGCACCATTAACGACTTCAATTCTCTCTAATGTAGAAGAATCCACTGGATAGCCATAACGATTACCATTCCTTAATGGGTTATTTTGTGGTACGCCATCGACTAAAATTAACGCTGTGCGGCCACGTAGATTTTCACCTTGATTAGACAGTTTTTGCCTAGAAGGAGTCATACTGGGAACAAGGTTGGCTAAAACGGATGTTAAATCATCGCTAATACTAATTTGTTTTGCGATGTCATCTTCGGTGATAACTGTTATCGCACCAGGAATTTTATCAACATCTTGTTGATAGCGAGTAGCCGTTATTACAATAGTTTCGCCAGCAAATTTTTGGGTATTTTCGGTGTCGATAGCTGAATTAGCAACCGCTTGGTTAACAGAAAGGGCAATAAGTGATAATGGCAATACAATTGCCAAAGAAAGAGATTTCATATCTAGCCTTAGTTAATTCTTATTTCATAGTAAAATTACCATTTCGCAGATGGTAATGGCTATCATTACCGTTTTCAATAGTGAATTTATATTTATAAAAATAAGATTGCTAAACTTCGATCAAGATCAACTATAAAAATGTTATATCGACAACATAGGCACGGCAAGAACATTAAAAATCATGCCTATGCATCTGACTCAGTTCTGGCATATTCTTAGTGAGCTTACGGCAGCATAGTTCAACTTCTATCTTGTAAACTGATTTAATGATCGCAACTCAATAATCAGGATGCAA
>NZ_JBEOPP010000093.1:0-10380 GCF_040310185.1 Shewanella sp. T24-MNA-CIBAN-0130
CTCCTCCCATTTTGATTGTGTGTAACAACTTCAATCATGGCACATCGATGCCGTATTGGGAGGAGACCATCACATCAGCTAGGGTTAATAAAGCATTTACAATCATAAGCTTGCGATAAAAAACAGACCAAAATCAACATTGTTGATTAATTTTTATGCAAAACTCAATAAGTCTGACTATAGTTAATTGATGATTTATTCAGTCTTTGGCATCTTAAGCACTCTAATGATGCCACAGCAGTCGCGCAAGGCTTTCAATCGAGCCCTTTCCCTAGGCCCAAAACAACTGGATAGTTTTGGGCCATTTTTTTATCTATTTTTTAATCAATAGATCACATCAATAAACAAAAATACATCAGTATCGTTATGTGTTTTTTATACCCATATGATGAATGACGCGATCTCATTGGGGCGCTTAAGCTATTCAGTTCAAACAAGTTGTTGAAATAATGGTCTTCCCTTAACAAAGATCAAGCGACTAAGATATGACATACTTGAATGGCTCATTAAAGGCAAGTTTCAACCCTATCTAACGGCTTAGATCGTGTTGAAGTACGACTGCATGGTCTATTTTGTTGCAAACAAAATAGAGCATTGTCTGCTTCCATGGAGGTCAGATGCTGGAGGTAGAGCAACGCAAGAGCCATTGCCGACCTCGGAGTGGATACAACAAAAACGATGCCTATAATGAGGTTATTGCTCACAAAGCGCAGAATACTCATCGAGTAACCAGTGAATGAGTTAATGAGTGAGTGAACGACTCGAATTAGCGTCCGATTAACTTAGCGGCATCTTTAAATAAGTTAAAAAAGTTATCTGTGGTGTACTGAGCTAATTCATCAAACTTTTCACCGCGTAATTGTGCAACAAACTCTGCCACATCACGAACATAAGCCGGTTGATTCTCTCGGCCACGATGTGGCACTGGCGCTAAATAAGGTGAATCGGTTTCTACCAGTAATCTGTCTTTAGGCACTTGGCGAATAACACTGCGAAGCTCACCAGCATTTTTAAAGGTCACAATACCTGAAACAGAAATATAAAAACCCAAATCAATCGCCGCTTTAGCCATTTCCCAGTTTTCAGTGAAGCAATGTAGCACGCCACCGACTTTGTCGGCGCGACCGGCTTTTAGCATATTAATGGTATCTTCACGGGCATCACGTGTATGGACAATTAACGGCTTACCCACCTCTACGGCTAGGGCAATTTGTTGTTCGAAACACTGTTGCTGCAACGTTTTTGTGTCATTTGCATAGAAGTAATCCAAACCAGTCTCACCAATGGCAACCACTCTAGGATCTTCTGCAAAACGTTTAATGTCTTCAATATTCAAGCCTTCCTGCACATCTAGAGGATGTACGCCAGAAGATAAAAATACATTATCAAAGGCAGACATTTTGTCTCGCATGGCTTCAAAGCCTTGCTGACGGACGTTGACGCACAATAGATAGTCAACGCCTTGGGCTTTGGCATTGTCCATAATGGATTGTAAACTGGCTGAGTCGGGGGCCGCTTTTAAGCGATCAAGGTGACAATGGGAATCAATTAGCATGGGAATTCTTTCGCAAATAAAACTAATACGCAAGAATACCTAGCTACATAGTGCAGGTCAAATCACCAGAGGCAAGTTCGCTCGATAATAATTTTTCAATATGATGTTTATGACTTTCAACATCTGTTTTAATTTTAACCCCAATACCCGCAGGTCGTCCGCCTGATGCGCCTAATGGATTAATCCATACCACAGAGCCTTTAAATTCGTTTATTTGGGTTGCATTAGGTAATCGATACGCAATAGTAAGCTCTTGGCCTAAGAAATGACTTTCTGTAGTCGCAATGAATAAACCTGCAGGCTTAATAAAAGGCATGTAAGCACGATAAAGTTTGTGTAATGTATCGTAGTTAACAACAAGATCGACCATAAATAATTATTTTATTTCCATAAATAGGATAAAAGTCAGTGTAACAAAACGTCTTTAATTGGTTAGCTGCCTAAATGCGAGTACATATTGCTGACACAGGGCTTGAGTGTTGACACTCGGCATAGTCTCAAGCTTGTGACACATATTCATCACTCTTCCGGCTAGCTCAATCAGTTTGGCTTGAACAAGCGGATTTAACGACTGAGAACCCGCAGGATCATTTTTTACGCTACTACTTTTTAACACATATTGGCGTAAGTACAAATACAAAACATTAAGTGCATCAACAATCTGTTGCTCAGACACCTTCAATAGACTATTGCTTAGATGACCCGTTTTCAAACTTTGAGCCCAATCTTGGCGAAATGTCAGCAGTTGTTGATAATGCTGACTGGTTAAACTGTTTACCAGCGCCAGAGGTCCACCAACGACACTAAGACACCATGTAACATCATGGGTTTTTCCCTCAGCATTGGCAGCGGGTAACAACTGCTGTGCAGCTAGCCACTGGTGGATCTCATGCTTAGTGGGTTCAACAAAATTGAGCGTTTGGCAACGACTCGTAATGGTCGCTAATAGCTGGGCTGATGTATTCGTTTGGAGAATGAGCACAACATCATCGCCGGGTTCTTCAAGGGTTTTCAGTAGTGCATTGGCTGCTGCTAAATTTAATCGCTCGGCATTGACAATTATCGCGACGCGCGCACCACCTTGCTGGGCCGTTTGGGTTAACGCTTGGCATAACTGACGAATTTGATCGACTTTAATTTGAGTGCCATCAGGCTCTATAACATATAAATCAGGATGGTTACCTGCAGCCAGTAGCAAACAACTTTTACATTGGCCACAAGCGCCAACGGGCGTGAGTTGTTGGCAAAGTACTGTTTGCGCACAAGCCTTAGCGAGCTTATCGCCCCCTAAAGCTTTATCTATTTTGAACAAATGAGCATGACTGCTTCTACCACGGTAATGCTGATCAACAAAACGTTGATGCGACTCGGCTAACCAAGGTAATTGGTCAATGTGATAATCACTCATGTCGCCACATTATCCTTATCGATATTAATCACTGTTCAGCCATAAGCGCCGGCAAATAGTGCTGTAATTGTAAACGAATATCATCATGAACCCGCTCCATTGATTGACTGGCATCAATCACTACTATGCTGTCATCGTCATGGGCTAGTTGTAAATAAGTTCGCCTTGCTCGCTCAAAAAAATCAATAGCTTGTTGTTCAATTCTATCAAGCTTGCCACGACTCGCTGCACGGCTTAATCCAAGTGTAGGGTCAATGTCTAAATATAGAGTGAGATCAGGTTTAAAACCACGTAAACACGCATCACTCACCGCTTTTACTAAGGGCATCAAACCTCGTCCACCACCTTGATAAGCTAATGAAGAGAGATTGTGTCGGTCACCGAGCACCCATTCGCCTGCAGACAAAGCCGGTTTGATCACATTGGCAATTAGCTGCGTTCTGGCAGCATAAATGAGCAAACATTCCGCTTCGTCACACAGTGGATCGGTTTCATCGACAATTTTGACTAAATCGCGCATTTTTTCTGCCAGTGGAGTGCCACCCGGCTCACGAGTGCACACAGGGGCCTGACCAATATGCTGGCTAATAATATCGTTGACTAGGGCTATTGCGCTAGATTTACCTGCCCCTTCTAATCCTTCAATGACAATAAACTTGCCTTGGTATTGACTCATTTTCTGTTTCTCTGAAATTCGTTTACGGCGTTATTATGCGCTCTCAGCGTTGATGAAAACACATGACTGCCATCATTGCGTGACACAAAATACAAGTAATTTACTTTAGCTGGACTTGCTGCTGCAAATAATGATGCCCGACTAGGGGCCGCAATAGGCGTTGGCGGCAACCCATCAATTTTATAAGTGTTAAATGCGGTAGTTTCACGTAAATCTTTACGAGTGATATTGCCTTTATAACGTTCACCCATACCATAAATCACCGTGGGATCAGTTTGTAGGCGCATGCCTTTTTTAAGTCGATTATTAAATACTGCAGACACCCAATCGCGCTCTTCAGGGTTGCCAGTTTCTTTTTCAATAATAGAAGCAATAATCAGCAATTCATACGGCGATGATAAGGCTAAATCAGGATCACGCCCTTCCCATGCTTGCGCTAAGCTTTCCTGCATCATGGTGTAACTGCGATTTAAAATTGTCTGTAAACTATCATCAGCATGATAATGGAATGTTTCGGGATAAAATTTACCCTCGGGCAAACCAGAAGTATCACCATGGTTCAATAAGACTTGATTAAAGGCATCGGTCTCTTGTGCTAAATGCTCAGTGGTGGCCAGTGTTTGTTGCCACTCAGCAATGGTTTTACCTTCGATTAGCGTTAGGCTGAAAACCACTTGTTGGCCTAAATATAAGCGTCTTAATAACGCTTCCAACGTATCGCCGGGGATCATTTGGTATAATCCCGTCTTAATATTGGCGAGTTTAGGTTCAAGTTTAACCAGGTATTTGACTTTCCAGCTATCAATAATCAATGATTGTTGCTCAAGCTGTTGCGCAAGCTTAATCACAGTGGTACCCGGTTCTACCGTCAATGTTTGAATTTCGGTTAACTGTAATGGCTGCTTTTGATAAGTAATTAAGCCGGATATGAGCCAATATCCACCGAGGCAAAACACGACAAAGAAAGGGATAACACTCGCTAATATAAAAATTTTTAACGTTTTAATCATGATGATAAATTCACACTCAGAATGTGCCTGAATCGCGATGTCTGCGTCCAAGGGCTAAATTGAAAATCGTCAATGGCAGATACATCAATAACGCCAAATAAACTGTTCGTTATCAATACATTGTCAGCGGCTTGAATATCACTAAGCTTAAGTTGCGTTGCCATGACTGCTATTCCATGGCAAAGCAAAGTATCAATCAGTATTTCTCGCATCACTCCGCTTACGCCTGCATGGGTTATTGCTGGGGTAAATATCTGATCATTTTTGACGATAAAAATATTGGCAACAGATGACTCTATCACATTACAATCACAGTCAAACACTAACCAATCTTGGTGTGTGCTAGGTAGAGGTTGAGACTTTATGAGCACCTGTTCCAATCGGTTAAGGTGTTTCATTCCCGCTAAAAGTGGTTGCCTGCCAAGATGAATGGGTGATGATGCTAGCGTAATACCGCTTTGCTGCCAATGATGGTAATGATCAGGAATGGCATGAACTGACACGACTTCAGTCACATTGGCTCTCAAAGGTGCTTGATAGCCACGTCCACCCACTCCGCGCGTCAATATTAACTTGATGCAATGTTGAGGATATTGCTGAGCGAGTTGGGTCAGCTGTTGGATGAGTAAGTCGCTGACACACCACTCAATACCTAAACGCTCACAGCTTTGTTGCAAACGAGACAAGTGCTCGTCAAGAAATAAAATTCCTGCAGGCATATCAGCCGACGCGGTACGCATAGACGCAAACACACCATCGCCATAAGCTACACCACGATCAAATGGATTGATCGTGCCGTCTTCAACGTGATTAACCCAAACCAGCGCCATTATGTATCCTGGCTGATCCGGCTGGCTACGGCTTCTTGCTGATCTTTATATTTGGCACTCTTACGTGTGTTATAAGGGCGAGCAACCGCTGAACTTAAGCGTTCAAAATTGAGCGCTCCTATCGTCATCCCAGGACGAAGCGCCAACGGTAATTTACCACTGTTAAAGAATTCTAAGACTATTTTGCCTTGCCAACCGGGATCAATACGATGCGCAGTCGCATGCACCATCAAGCCTAAGCGCGCAAGTGAAGAGCGACCATCTAACCAACCCACAATATCTGCTGGTAATGTTACACTTTCATAGGTTACCGCTAAGGCTAATTGACCAGGATGAAGGAAAAAGGCCTCATTCTCGGCAATTTCAATTTTGTCGCTCATAACCCGATCAAGTGCTATTTGCATTTCTGCACTTGGGCCACTTAAATCAATATAAGGTGCGGTATGGTCTTTAAATACCCGAAATTGGCTGCCTAAACGCACATCCACACTCACCCCCGAAATCGCTTCCACACCAGGACGCGGATCGATGCTAATGGTGCCATTATCTAAACATTGCTCAATTTCAATATCGGTTAAACGCATACTGCACTCTCTCCTAGATAAGGCTATTTAGCCAATAAATGCTGAATTCTAGCTTTTAAAATATCAGTTGCGATACGATTTTTACCACCCCGTGGAACGATAATATCGGCATATTGCTTTGACGGCTCAATGAATTGCAAAAACATTGGCCGCACAGTGCGTTTGTACTGTGAAATAACCGTTTCCATTGTTCTACCACGTTCAGCAACATCACGGGTTAACCGACGTAAAAAACAAATGTCCAATGGCGTATCCATAAACACACTGGCATCGATTAACTCACGTAATTTAGGAGCGGTTAATAATAGAATGCCTTCTACGATAATCACTCTTTTAGGCTGCATGGTGAGCGTCTCGCTGGTACGAGTATGCTCAGTATAGCTATAACAAGGAATACTTACTGCTTCACCCTGTTTTAGCTGAGTTAAGTGAGTCGCTAACAACTGATGATCTAACGCTTTGGGGTGATCGTAATTGGTTTTGACACGATCTTCCATCGTCAAATGACTTTGGTCATGATAATAGGCATCTTCGTTGATCACACCAATCTGATTGGTTCCTAAATCACGGCACAATTCTTCAAAAATTGTTTTAGCAATTAAACTTTTACCTGAAGCCGACGCACCGGCAATCGCAATAATGACACACTGCTGAGAATTCATCTCTTACCTTATTCGTCTTCTGATATGCTAATGTTTACGACTGATTGTACTTGTTGAAGCGCTAATTCAGCTCCAAGCTTACGAGCAATTTCGCGATATATCCCAGACACTTCACTTTCTGGTTCGCTCATCACACTCGGTGTACCATTATCCATGGCTTCACGAATATTGATGTGTAATGGCAGTGAGCCCAATAGTGGCACGTTATAACGCTCAGCTATTTGACTGCCACCATGAGTGCCAAAGGGGTGTTCTTTATGACCACATTCAGGGCAAATATGAAAACTCATGTTTTCAACAATTCCCAATACAGGAATATTAACTTTATTAAACATGGTAATGCCTTTTTTGGCATCCGCTAAAGCAATATCTTGTGGCGTCGTCACAATGACAGCACCGCTCACTGGCACTTTTTGCGATAGCGTTAATTGAATGTCACCGGTTCCAGGCGGCATATCGATGATTAAATAATCCAGTTCAGGCCATTGTGTTTCATTTAACAGTTGCGCTAGCGCCCCTGCCGCCATTGGACCACGCCATACTGCAGCTTCATCACCACTAAGCATAAAACCGATTGATTGAGCAGAAATGCCATGCACCAACGCCGGGGTCATATGTATGCCATCTGGCGATTCTGGACGAAAATTAGGGATACCCAACATCAGTGGGATAGACGGGCCATAAATATCGGCATCTAAAATGCCCACTTCGGCGCCTTCAGCTTTTAAGGCTAATGCGAGATTAACTGCGGTGGTTGATTTACCCACACCGCCTTTACCAGAAGCTACCGCAATCACTTGCTTTACATTAGGAAGCGGAGGAATAGCAGGGAGTGCTGAATATACCCGCGGCTGAAAATCGATTTCACATTCCACTTCATCAATCGCATCAAGTACAGCTAATTTATTAGTCACAGCCATCACGATGTCGCGGTATTGTGTCATACACGGGTAAGGATAAACTAAGCCCAATTGTAGGCGTTTTCCTTCTATAGACAATGCTGTCACACACCCTGCACTGACTAAGCCTTTGTGTAAATAAGGATCTTCAAATGCTTCTAAAATATCCAACACTGGTGACAATAATTCATCACTTAATTGATAATTTGTATGCGTATTGACCAAAACGGCGACTCCGAACGAGAAATTTGTACAAGTGTATCAGAACTTGGTAAAAAAATAGCGACTAATAAGCTTTTTTACGTCATGTTTTGCTGAAAAAAGTCTGCTAATCAGTTAGTATCAGGCAATATTATTGGTGTAATTTGATATCGAGACAAAATGACAAAATCGCAGCGTAAAATACTGGTCACAAGTGCCCTCCCTTATGCCAATGGCCCAATCCATCTAGGCCACATGCTTGAATATATCCAAACGGATATTTGGTCACGTTTTCAAAAATTACGTGGTCATGAATGCTATTACATTTGTGCCGACGATGCTCATGGCACACCTATTATGCTGAAATCACAGCAAATGGGGATTACACCAGAAGAAATGATTGCTCAAGTTCAAAAAGAGCATCAACAAGATTTCGCCGATTTCAACATTCAATTTGATAATTTCCACACGACTCACAGTGACGAAAATCGTGCCCTAGCCAGTGAGATTTATCTAAAATTACGCGACAGCGGTTACATCAAAACCAAAACTATTTCACAATTATTTGACCCTGAAAAGTTAATGTTCTTACCAGACCGTTTTGTCAAAGGCACCTGCCCTAAATGTAAGTCTGAAGATCAATACGGTGATAACTGTGAAAACTGCGGTGCGACATATAACACCACTGATTTGATCAATCCAAAATCAGCCGTGTCGGGTGCAACGCCCATTATGAAAGACAGCGAACATTTCTTTTTTGACCTGCCTGCATTTGAAGGCATGCTAAAAGAATGGATCCATTCGGGTTCATTGCAACAAGAAATGGCGAATAAACTTAACGAATGGTTTGAGCAAGGCCTAAAGCAATGGGATATTTCACGTGATGCGCCCTACTTTGGTTTTGAAATCCCAGACGCACCCGGTAAATTTTTCTATGTCTGGTTAGACGCTCCCATTGGTTACATGAGTTCGTTTAAAAACTTATGTAACAAGCGTGATGATGTAAATTTTGACGATTTTTGGAGCCTAGACTCAAGCGCCGAGGTGTATCACTTTATCGGTAAAGACATTGTTTATTTCCACAGTTTATTCTGGCCTGCAATGTTAGAAGGTGCTGGGTTCCGTAAACCCACCAGTGTTTATGCTCACGGTTACGTCACGGTCAACGGTTCAAAAATGTCTAAATCAAAAGGCACGTTTATTAAAGCGCGTACCTATTTAGACAATTTAGATCCTGAATACCTGCGTTATTACTACGCCGCTAAATTAACTAGCCGTATTGATGATTTGGATTTGAATTTAGAAGACTTTGCCCAGCGAGTTAACTCAGATTTAGTCGGCAAATTGGTTAACCTAGCCTCACGCACGGCCGGTTTTATCGGTAAACGTTTTGAAGGCAAATTAGCCAAGGTTGCAGACAGCAGCTTAAGCGACATATTTTTAGCCAAAAGCGAAACCATTGCTCAATGCTATGAAAACCGTGAATTTGGTAAAGCGATGCGCGAAATCATGGCCTTGGCCGATATGGCTAATGCCTACGTTGCTGATGCGGCGCCTTGGCAATTAGTCAAGCTAGAAGATAAACAAGAAGAAGCCCATCAGGTATGCAGCAATGCATTAAACCTGTTCAGAATTTTGGTTACCTACCTTAAGCCTGTATTGCCTAAACTGGCCGGAAATGTTGAAGACTTTTTACAGTTAACCTTAACATGGGATAATTTAGGCCAAGATCTAGCGGGTCATGAAATCGCGCCATTTAAACCTTTAATGCAGCGTATTGAACCTAAGAGCATTGAAGCTATCATCGATGAGTCTAAAGAAAACTTGCAAGCAACCAATACCGACGCGCCTAAAACAGACGCGCCTAAGCAAGCGGTTAATCAATTAGAACTCGATCCTATTAGCCCAGAAATTAGCTTTGATGATTTCGCTAAAATCGATTTACGTATTGCGCGGATCAGCAAAGCGGAACATATCGAGAAAGCCAATAAGTTACTCCGACTTGAATTAGACTTAGGCGGTGAAACTAAGCAAGTATTTGCCGGTATTAAGTCGGCTTATGCACCTGAAGACTTAGTCGGTAAACTGACCGTGATGGTGGCGAACCTTGCGCCGCGCACGATGAAGTTTGGTGATTCTGAAGCCATGGTGTTAGCTGCAGGTCCTGGTGGTAAAGATTTGTTTATTCTAGAACCCCATGAAGGCGCACAGCCGGGGATGCGAGTGAAGTAACACTCAACTAGCCAAACAAAAAAAGACCGCTTTGGCGGTCTTTTTTGTTTGGCTTGATAGTTCATTTGTTATGTTTATTGTATTCACTACTAGAGGTTGATTCGGTCTCTGATTTATAAGCCTCATTCGCTGTTTGCACTTCAAAATCTTCTGCCATTGCCTGCTTTAATCGTTCTTCGTATCGCATAAACAGGTTTAAAAAGTCATTGCTGAACCGCTCACCCTCTGATTCCGTTAACCATTGTGCATATACCCGTGATCATTGAAAATGCTTGATTTTGTCCCAAATGGGATCATCATAGCCCTATGAAACAAATTACACT
>NZ_JBEOPP010000094.1:0-9472 GCF_040310185.1 Shewanella sp. T24-MNA-CIBAN-0130
AATAAAAGGCTGAACAAGAGGTTTTATTGGCAATTTATTCTGCGGCAAATAACTGCGGGTTTGCGTCGGCACTAACAGTGGTGTAGAGGCGAGTGTTATTTTGTCCAACATAATAGAAATGGCATCAGGAATGGGTTAACACCGTTCGATTACATTGAACACAGCTTAGAGCCGCTATCCTTGCCTCATAGAGGCCTCTACAGTCTATTTATCTGGCTCGTTAATCTAGGTGAGGGTAGTTTTCAAAACGCTTAATAAGTAGCGATCTTGTGTTCGCTGAGCAGTAGGTTCAGTGCCTGCTCATCATGACGTGCCTTTGATTTTCATCGCCGGCTCAATGAGTTATCGTTAAGTTTCTAGTGTGGATTTATATGCCTTTAACTCTAGACCTTATACTGAGTTAATGATTAAAGTAGTCTGAATCCAGATAGCGTCATTGGTTTACCCGAATAGCATCCAATGCCTGCAGACGGTAAATTAGTTTTACTGGGTATAAAAAAAGCCTCCGAAGAGGCTTGATTGAATGTTGTGTTTATTTACTTATTGCCCATAGCCTCTTCACTATAGCTAGGCTTTTCATGCTTTTGTCCCATCGCTTCAGCGACTTCAGGCGGCATATAGTTTTCATCGTGCTTGGCGAGGACTTCAGTCGCTTCTAGTTTTCCAGACGCTACTAGAATACCTTGGGCAACGATCCCTTGGCCTTCTCTAAATAGGTCTGGAAGTAAATCATCATAAGTGACGAACACTGTCCCACCCGCTGAATCATGCACTGCAAATTCAACATGTAAACTTTTTGGATCACGTTTCATCGACCCTATTGTGACCATGCCACCGACTCGGATCCGTTGTCCTACTTCTGGCATTACACCCGTATCGTTTTTCCCGTGGGTGATTTCATACGGTGTATAGAATAAATTCAAATTAGAATTTAGTGCGTATAACAATAACGAAGCAACAGCTGCAACACCGGCTATTAACGCTACTGCAAGGGTTAATCTCTTTTTACGTCTTGGATTCACGATTATTACCTCTTGTTTCTTTCAGGCGTTGTTCACGCGTTATTTTTTTAGCTATTTCAATTAGGACTGTGCGTTTTTTTCGCACGCTGAGGATGATCAAGGTTCCTAAAGAGCCGATTGTTACACCGTAAGACAACCATACATAGAATCCATAGCCACCCATATTAATGAAATCTTTCAATGAATCAAATTGCATTATTTTGCCTCCTCTGCAGTTGCTAAATCTCTTACCCAAGGGCGCATGCCATTTCGAGCGAGGATTTCGGTTCTATAACGGACTAAGGTAATTGCACCTATCATTACTCCAAAACCAACTATATTGATCAATAGTGGGTATAGCATATCTGTCGACATGGTTGATTTTTCAGTTATTTTAATTGTAGACGGTTGATGTAAGCTGCTCCACCAGTCGACAGAGTATTTAATAATCGGAATGTTAATCACACCGACAATGGCCAAAATACCAGAGGCTCTAGCCGCGAGCACCTTATCTTCAAAAGAAGCATACAGCGAAATAATACCTAAGTATAAAAAGAGTAAGACTAATTCAGAGGTCAGACGCGCATCCCATACCCACCAAGCGCCCCACATTGGTTTGCCCCATGCGGCTCCGGTAAGTAATGCTATGAATGTGATAACCGCACCAATAGGTGCTATTGCTGCCGCGGCCCAATCGGCAGATTTAATTTGCCATACTAAACCTATAAAGGAAGCGGTTGCCATTGCCAAATAAGCGCTCATTGACATCGATGCGGCAGGCACATGGATGAAAATAATACGATAACTATCGCCTTGTTGGTAATCTGTTGGTGCAAACAATAATCCCCAAATGCTCCCAGTTCCAATAAGTAAAATCGCGAATGTGGTAAACCACGGCAGTAGTGTGCCTGACAATTTATATGCTCGTTCAGGATCAGCGAAGGTATGAAGCCATTTCCACATTAGTTTGTACTCACACGTAAAGAGGCACCAATTGCAAAAGGAGCCAAGATTAAAGAACCGACCAACATAGCGGCTAGTATCGCCAGTTGGCCATCATAAGTAAGGTTGAGTCCTGCGGCATCAATTGCGCTAGTGGCAAAGATAAGTACAGGAATATATAAAGGTAGAATGAGTAAGCTCAGTAACACGCCTCCTTTTCGAAGCCCAACGGTTAGTGCTACACCTATCGCACCTAGTAAAGATAACACCGGGGTTCCTAGCGCTAACGTCGCCATTAATGCACCGTAACTATTACTCTCTAAATGCAATAGAACGGCTAACAAAGGGGCAACTAAGATTAATGGCACACCTGTTAGTATCCAATGAGCCAGTACTTTTGATAATACTAATAATGGTAATGGCTGTGGACTCAACAACATCTGCTCAAGGCTACCATCGTTGTAATCGGCTTTAAATAATCGCTCTAATGACAACATAGAGGCGAGTAAGGCCGCGACCCATATAATGCCAGGTGCTACTCTTGTTAGGACCTGAGGTTCAGGCCCAATTCCTAGAGGAAAAAGAGTGACCACTAATATAAAAAATAATAGTGGGTTAAAAATATCACCGCGATGTCGGATAGCAATTCTTAAATCTCGTTGCAAAAACGTCATGAATGATGCGGTGTAACTAATTCCTCGTTTCATCCCAATACCTTATATAAAGCGATAGTCGAGCGTGACTTTACGTAACATGTCATCACGAATAATGCTCATATCTTGGTGGGTGGTTAATATGACACATCCTCCCGATTTAGCATGTTGTATGAAAAGTTGTTCCAATTCTTCAACGCCTTTTTTATCAATTGCAGTAAAAGGTTCATCGAGGATCCAGATTTTACAGTTGCTATGCTGTAAACGTGCTAATGCGGTTCGACGGTGTTGTCCTGCAGATAAATGACCTGCCAGAGCTTCTTCAAAACCGGTTAAATTGACCTTCGCCAAAATAACGTTAGTGTCGAAATCATCATAGCCACTGATTCTTAAATTGAAGTTAAGATTTTCTTCTGCAGTGAGCTCACTTTTTACACCCGCCAAATGCCCAAGATATAACAAGTCGAGATTAAACTCGTCTCTACATCGATTAATGTCTTCACCTAAATATTCAACCTCACCAGCATAGGGGCGAGATAAGCCTGCAATAATACGTAGTAGGCTAGTTTTACCAGCACCATTTGGGCCTTCAACTTGGACAATATCACCCGCATTGATGTTAAAACTAAGTTCATCAAATAAAATGCGTTCTTCGCGAATACAGGTCAATTCGTTGGCACTTAATAGTACTTTTGGTTGGTTTGATATAGTCACTTATCCCTCTTGTTTTGCTTGAGGATGAATTCGAAAAGATATTAACACAAACACTTTTACCGGTTTAGCTTTGTCACCGATTAAGTGCTAGCAATTTGATATGGTTCCAAAAAATAATATATAGTTTGAACTTTTTTAATGATTGCTAATATATTACCTTAACTGCACTGATTGTCTTGATTTAGGGACTAAGCTGAGATTGTTATCACAAAAAGATGAGTTTTTTTGCTATTTGTAGTAATCTTATGTTGCCAAAATGAGTCTGCCTTCTAAATCAAAGGGCAGCGTTAAGCTTTATATATTTGCAATTAGGAACGATGAACATGAAAAAATTGTTAGCAATGACTGCAGTAGCTGCATTAACTTTGTCTGCAAATGTATTTGCTCAAGAAGGTGAAGCTATTTATAATAAAGCGTGTCAAGTCTGTCACAGCATGGGCGTG
Organism: Shewanella sp. T24-MNA-CIBAN-0130; assembly: GCF_040310185.1. Classification (NCBI taxonomy): domain Bacteria; kingdom Pseudomonadati; phylum Pseudomonadota; class Gammaproteobacteria; order Alteromonadales; family Shewanellaceae; genus Shewanella; species Shewanella sp. T24-MNA-CIBAN-0130. The sequence continues at coordinate 3,754 of NZ_JBEOPP010000094.1, forward strand.
GCTGGTGCGCCTAAAGCTCATGATACTGCGGCATGGGAACCACGCCTAGCGAAAGGTTTAGATGCCTTAGTGGGTTCGGTTAAGTCAGGTTTAAACGCTATGCCACCAGGTGGTATGTGTACTGACTGTACCGATGACGATTACAAAAAAGCAATTGAGTTTATGTCTAAGTAGCTTTCGACTAGATCAAAAAACCGGCTAATAGCCGGTTTTTTTATGGGTCAATCTTAGTCATGTTAGCGTATAACATCACTAAGACTAAACAGGGTTACTGTACTAAGGTATCCAGTGTTAGTGCAGCATTACCACCCACTTTTATTGCTTTAATTGTGCCCTTTAAGTCACCCGACTGTGGCTTAACACTGCCATTCTTTGACAATACCGCAATGATTTCGACTTCTTGTACTGAACTGAGTGTGACATCGCCACCCATAGAAGTACTGTCATCTAGTGTAATTGTTGTGGGTAAACTGCTTGCGCTGATTTTAGTTGCGGCTAGCGGTACTTTAAGGCCTTGGGTTGCTCGTGCGAAAATAAACACAGTATCTGTATCAGCCACTTTATCCGCTAGTTCTGGCGAAATGGATATTTCAATCGCCACCGTTTTGGCGTTGCTAGTGATATCTGATTTGTGATTGGCATCACTAGGCATTGAGTCTGGGTTTTCACCAAGGCGCATGTTAGCAGACTCAATCGCATTCATTAATGCTGTTCTATCAACATCATTACGATCACTGTCTAAGATCATTTGCCACGAATTGATGGCTTTATTGTAGTTTGCGGTAAAGAAAGCATCCATACCAACGAGAAGCAGCGTGGAGGGATCTTGTGGATCTAACGCTAAAGATTGATCAATTATCGCTTGAATTGCCGGTGACATTTGTTGATTAGCTTTGTAGTATAGCGCTGTCGCTTTAGGGCCAAGGAGTTCAGCTTGCGTGCCCACTAACTCCATCACTTTATCAAATGCAGCAACGGCTTTATCATATTGATTGGCAGAGATATAAGCATGCCCAAGGCTAAACCAAGCTTGACTGTCGTCTGGCTGAGCTTGCACTTTTGCTTCCATTATCTGTACCCGTTGCGACATAATTTGCGCCGGATCCATACCCTGATGAGGATTGCTGGCTTGCGAAGGAGGGTTGGCTAATTCGTTGTAAGCACCAAGTTGTTGATAAAAGTAACCTGAAACAGCCAACAAACAAATGGTCATAAAAGCAGGCCACAAAGCAGTTTTTGATTTAATTTCGACATCAAGGGAGTCGTCACCCTTTTGTTTCATATCCTGAAGTAGATTTATCTCTAGTTCTTTCTTTAATGCTTCGAATTCGACTTGATCTAAAAGATCGTCTTTCAATTCTTTTTCAAGAATAGCTAAACGTTCAGCAAAAAGTTCAAGGTTAGTTTGTCTACGAACACCAGATTCTTCAGCTTGTAACAGCTTTTTCTGGCGAAAATGTGGAACCCAAATCATGATTAGGCCGATGAGTACGACAAGCGCAATAAATATCCAAAATGTGGTCATTGTTTCAATATTCACTTTTAGGTTAACAGAGAAAGCGGCAATTACCGCAGTGCTTGGAATCTTGATTATACGTAAAGATTATTAATTGAATAGTAATATAAGGAAGATATGAATCCAAATCCTGATAGTTGCGTACTGGTTCACAGATTGAATTGTTTGGCTAACTCATGGTGAAACTTTGTTAAGGTAATCCTGTCAGACTGGTTGTGGAAACTTTTCGATTTATCTCAATCGATGTTCATAATGAGACTAGTGACCCAATTTTGCACGAAAATGGCAGACAGAAGTCATCGCAAGTTCTAAAATGCGTTAAAATTCGTTTAAGCTAATGTGCGTATATTAGTTCATCGCATTAATTGGTACTGTAGTGATTTGTTTGTTTCAGATCCGCTTATTTTTTTAGACTAAGGAATACCCATGATTCCAGAAATTGGACATTTCTCGCTCATTCTCGGTTTGGCTTTTGCCATACTGTTAGCTAGCGTGCCGTTATATGGTTCCGCATGTAAAGACCAGTATCTCGTTCGTTATGCTTGGCCATTGACATACGGAATGTTTTTTTTCATCACTCTATCGGTCGTTATCCTAGGGTACAGTTTTGCGGTTGATGATTTTTCGGTGGCTTATGTCGCACATCATTCCAACTCACAATTACCTATTTTCTTTAAGATTGCGGCAGTTTGGGGTGGTCATGAAGGATCACTATTATTCTGGGTCTTTGCATTATCTGTATGGTCTACCTCTGTGGCACTATTCAGTAAAGGGTTAGAAGAAGTCTTTACCGCCAGAGTATTGTCAGTCTTAGCGATGATTGTTGTTGGTTTCACCTTATTCATGGTACTGACATCAAGTCCATTTGAACGGTTATTTCCTATTCCTTTAGAAGGGAGAGACTTAAATCCGATGCTGCAAGATGTTGGATTAATCTTCCATCCACCTATGCTGTATTTGGGTTACGTGGGTTTCTCAGTATGTTTTGCTTTTGCCATAGCAGCACTTATGAGTGGCAGACTTGACTCCGCATGGGCTCGTTGGAGTCGTCCTTGGACTTTAGCGGCTTGGATATTTTTAACCGGTGGGATCTCATTAGGTTCTTGGTGGGCTTATTACGAATTAGGTTGGGGCGGCTGGTGGTTTTGGGACCCGGTTGAAAATGCGTCATTTATGCCTTGGTTAGTGGGTACTGCGTTAGTGCACTCATTAATCGTGACAGAAAAACGTGGTGCATTCCGTAACTGGACTGTATTGCTAGCTATCTTTGCGTTCTCATTAAGTTTACTCGGCACCTTTATTGTTCGTTCGGGCGTATTAACGTCAGTACATTCTTTTGCAGCAGATCCAAGTCGTGGTTTGTTCATCTTGCTGCTGTTAGGCCTTGCCATCGGCGGTTCGTTAACTCTGTTTGCTTTCCGAGCCAGTGAAATGAGCAGTCCAGCACGATTTGAGCTTAAATCGAAAGAAACCATGCTGCTAATCTGTAACGTATTACTTACTGTTGCAGCGGGTACTGTTCTACTGGGTACACTATATCCTTTACTGATTGATGCATTAGGTATGGGCAAAATTTCAGTTGGCCCTCCGTATTTCAATGCTGTGTTTGTACCTATCGTACTAGTGCTATTTTGTTTTATGGGTATAGGTCCAATTATTCGTTGGAAGAAATCTAAAGCCGGTGAAATCAAAAGACAGTTACTTGTTCCAGCTATTATCGCGTTAGTTGTGGGTGTTGCAGCTCCATTTGTTGCTGGCGGTGAATTTAATGCTTGGGTAATGTGTGGTGTGGGTGCTACCGCGTGGATCATGCTAGCCACTCTTCGCGCTGCTTATAATATGGTAAGCAATAAAGAAGGCGGTATCAGTCTCAATCAAATAGGTCGTAGCCAGTTAGGGATGCTCTTTGCCCACTTTGGTATTGCGGTTTCAGTAATGGGGGCAACAATTGTCTCTAATTACTCGATTGAAAAAAGTGTTCGCATGGGACCAGGTATTAGCCAAGAGCTGGCAGGTTATACATTCAAGTACTTAGAAACTAAAAATGTCGTCGGCCCTAATTATACTGCCAAACAAGGTCAGATTGAGATTTATAAAGATGATGAATTTGTCTCTTTGTTAAAGCCTGATCGTCGTCAATACACTGTTCGTACTATGGATATGACTGAAGCAGGTATTGATTGGGGATTATTCCGCGACTTATATGTCACTATGGGCGACCCCATTAGTTTAACTGAGTTTGCTGTACGTCTTAATTATAAACCCTTTGTACGTTGGATATGGTTTGGCTCAATCTTTATGATGATTGGTGGCTTCCTTGCTGCATCAGATAAGCGTTATCGTGTGAAGCAAGTTGCTTCAGAAGATGTAGTAAAAGCAAAATTAGCGACAGTGTAATTAACTCGGAGACACTATGAAGAAGTTTGTACTGTTTATACCCTTAGTCATATTCTTGGGTATGGGCGCGTTTTTATACAAAGGATTATTTCTCAATCCTAAAGTGCTCGATTCAGCATTAGAAGGAAAGCCTGTTCCGGCTTTCCAACTTGAGCGCTTAGAAGTGCCTAGTGAAGTCTTAACTGAGAAAGATCTTCCTGCAAAAGTGTCGATGTTAAACTTTTGGGCGACTTGGTGTCCCGCATGTAAATATGAGCATCCTTATTTGTTGATGTTATCTAAACGTAATTTGTTACCTATATATGGTATCAACTATCGTGACGAGCGAGCATTAGCAATTAAAGAGTTAACCACTCTAGGTGACCCTTACACAGCTAACCTCTTTGATAAAGATGGTCGCCTAGGGCTCGACCTTGGGGTTTATGGCGCACCAGAAACATTTATTGTCGATCATAACGGTATTATTCGTTATCGTTATGCAGGACCAATAGATCAAACAGTATGGACACAAACCTTGTATCCGATGATCCAGCAATTACAAGCTGAAGCAAAAGTTGATGGAGCATCGTAATGAAATTCGTATTTAAAATAATGATGGTTTGTACTAGTTTACTTTTTACTTTGACGGTAATGGCTACACCAGTCGATACCTATGAGTTTAAGTCAGCTGAAAATCAACAAAGGGCATTGTCACTCGCGCATCAATTGCGTTGTCCACAATGTCAGAATCAAAATTTAGTCGATTCAAACTCACCTGTTGCACAAGATTTGCGTCTAGAAGTGTATCAGATGGTTGATAGCGGTAAATCTGAAGCTGAAATTATCGACTTTATGACCAGTCGCTACGGTGATTTTGTTTTGTACAATCCTAAGCTAGACTCGAAAACATATATTCTATGGCTTGGTCCATTTGGGTTACTTATTTTGGGTCTCTTTATTGGTTTTATCTTTGTGCGCAAGCAACGGATTCAAGCAACAGAATCAACAACCTTGTCGACAGAGCAACAAGCCGAGTTAGATGCAATATTAAATCCTAATAAGACAACCAAGTAACCAATCGGAGTATTAACCTTGAAACAGTGGTTTGCGTATATCTTCACGAGCTTCTTTATATTGGGTATTGCAAGTATGGCTAATGCATACCCCGGCATGCAAGCTGCGGCTAAGCAAACCACTGAGTCAACACTTGATCGGATTAATATCCTACCGCAACCATTCCCTATTGCTTTAGTCGATTTCACCAACCCCGTTGGTCAGCCAATTAATTTTGAACACTATAAGGGAAAAGTGGTTGTGGTTAACGTTTGGGCTACTTGGTGCCCACCTTGTGTCAGAGAGCTCCCTGCGCTAAATCGATTAGATAAAAGCTTAGATGCAGAACATTTTGCACTAATACCTATTTCTATTGATGCCGAAGCGGTTAATGTCGTACAGCCATTTTTGGAATCTCTTGAATTATCCACATTCAACTCATATTTTGATCCGCAACAACAGTTACGAGATGTATTCCCACTCGATACAATACCGGCGACATTTATCTTAAATGAACAAGGTGAGCTGGTGGCCTATGTTCGCTCGTTTGTCAATTGGGATGATAAGAATGTGATTAGTTTCCTTAACCAATTCCGCAACAGCACAGTAAAAGTACAATAAACAGTCAATAAAGCTCAAAAAATATCTTAAAGGATCGCTTTTGGTGAAAAGATCGCCAAGCGATCCTTTTTTCTTAAAAAAGGGCTTGCGCTAAATCTTGTATTGCCTATAATGCGCATCCACTGACACGGCAGACAGCGAAAGCAGTCACCG
>NZ_JBEOPP010000095.1:0-9428 GCF_040310185.1 Shewanella sp. T24-MNA-CIBAN-0130
TTACTCGAAAGAGTAGTGAAACAGCCCGCTATTATATAGCGGGCTTTTTTACGTCTGCAATTTAACAGCTTCGCTGCTAGGGCGGACTACGTCCTGCTAGGGATAGCTTCAGAAACGATAACAAGCGAACGCTGTGCTCACGGATAGAGACAGCTTCGTTACCAAGATTTTATAGCATCTAGCAGCGCAGCGTCCTAGCCTCTAGGTTTTTAGCTCGATTGTTATCTCTCGTCATCGCTTGCTACCTCTCGCTACCAAGATTTTATAGCCTCTAGCCGCGTAGCGTCCTAGCCTCTAGGCTTTTAGCTCGATTGTTATCTCTCGTCATCGCTTGCTACCGCTCGCTACCAAGATTTTATAGCATCTAGCAGCGTAGCGTCCTAGCCTCTAGGCTTTTAGCTCGATTGTTATCTCTCGTGATCGCTTGCTACCGCTCGCTACCAAGATTTTATAGCATCTAGCAGCGCAGCGTCCTAGCCTCTAGGCATTTCGCTCGATTGTTATCTCTCGTCATCGCTTGCTACCGCTCGCTACCAAGATTTTATAGCCTCTAGCAGCGTAGCGTCCTAGCATTTAGGTATTTCGCTTTGAAACTAGCATGTTGAAGTGATTTGAATCGGTTAATAAGCTGTCATTACACAACTTATCAATATGACTTACCAAGGCAGGGTTAACAGCTTATCTAAAATAGGTTTATTGGCTTCAGGGAACTCATATTCAGAGATGGATTGTAATTCAACCCATTGTATTTGTTGTCCTTCAACGCCAGTTGCTTGGCCATTGAAATCAGTCACTAAGTGGATATCAAGTCTTACCTGCTTATCTGGATAGTCATGGCTGATATCCATAAATGCTGTTGTGCTGTTTACATCAAGATCCACTTCTTCTTTCAATTCACGAATTAAAGCGGCAGTTACCGTTTCATTTTGTTCAACTTTACCACCCGGGAATTCCCATTTTCCACCTTGATGTAAATGGTCATGACGCTTGGCTAATAAAATTTGTTTATGTTGGTTTATAATAACGCCGACAGCAACATGTATTCTCTTTTGCATGTTTTGCCCTTACTATTTCTTTCTTATTGTTTGAATAGATTGTTTAAACGGATTATTTAAAGAAGTCACCTTCATCAAAACCAGCATCATCCAACAGATCTAGGTCTATATCGTGCTTAACCGGAATAGCATGTTTTTCACTCGCCCAGTCACCAAGATCGATAAGTTTACAACGTTCACTGCAAAAAGGCTTAAATAGGGAGTCGTCTTTCCATTCAACTTTGGTGCTGCAAATTGGGCAGTTTACTACTGTTAAAGGCATAATCATTCTTGGTTATTAATCTTACTCGTGATGGTAAAGTGTTTAGGTGCAGGTTGCTAGTGAGAACTCAACAGTTTCACTTGTATGACGATGTAAATCGAAATCGACAAAATGAATGGCATAACGATTTCGATTGCCACTGATTGTAGGATAGCAATTTTGGTTGGGGTTTATTTTTACACGGATTAATGACAGAGGCTGCGGTGAGCTGCCTTGATAGAACCCTACTGGTGCTTGGCATAAACTAAAATCTGCTGTCGTTCTAATCAGTTCTAGCAGTAGCATGATTGGGGCTAATAGTGGCTGAAATTGCATCCGCCAATTTTCGATATCTTGCTGTCGATATTGCCAGTCTTTGTCTAGCCAAAAGTGCAGCTGAGGAAAATCAAAATTACAGTATGCCCCGGTCATATTGAAGCGCTGTCGTAATGAACAGATAAACTTATCTTGTTTTAGGCTACAACCAATTCTTTCTTGTGCTTGCAGCGGCGATTTCAATGCAATCAGTCTTTCGGTCAGTTGATCCACTTGCGCGTTATCAACATTTGAGTTTGTACGCCAATGGGAAATTAACTGAATTTGTTTATCAATATCTTTTAATATATCCGTGCGATAATCACAACGTTCTGTTAGCTCTGCAAGAGAAAATAACGGGGCAAAACATTGATGTTGATTATCTTGTTCGGCATGCAGTTTTAACTGTAAGGCAAGGTTTTCTATACGCAGATAACTGCGTATTTTTTCATTTAATGGTTGCTCATAGATTAAATCAGTCATGGACGTTAGTTTCTAAATCGGCTGCCTGTTGTAAGTATTGTTGGTGCAGACCAAATACTTGACTGCGCAACACCTCATGATCTCCTTGATTATCTATAATATTATCAGCTTGAGCAAGCCGCTGTTCTCGGGTCATTTGACTCGCCAGAATATGCTCAACTTGTTGTTTACTGACGCCATCACGTTGTATCGTCCTTGATATCTGTAACTCTGGGGCAATATCTACAACCAAAGTCGTATCCACTAAACTATCTAAATGATTCTCAAATAGCAAGGGCACTATCATTATTACGTATGCTGAGGTCGATGTTTGTACTTGGTCGAGCATCTTCTGGCGGATCATAGGGTGGAGTAAATTATTAAGCCACAGTCGCTGTTCGGGATTGTCGAAAACTTGTGTACGCAGAGCCGCTCTATCAAGGCTGCCATCGGTTAGCAAAATAGCCTGGCCAAAGTGCTCTGTTATTGCTTTGAGCCCATCAGAGTTGGTTGAGACAACCTCTCTGGCGATAACATCGGCATCAACTAAGTCTATGCCGTATTGCGCGAATAAATTCGCCACAGTCGTTTTACCACTGGCAATGCCGCCCGTTAAGCCCACGATAAACTTTTTTAACATCATAAGGTACTCAGATACCAATTGAGGATGTCATGTCCCCACACTAAGGCTATCCATCCCGCTAAAGCAATATAAGGACCAAAGGGGATTGGGTTACCCTTGCTGAGCCGCTTAGCCATAATCATGGTTATGCCAACTACCGCGCCCACTAGCGATGATAATAGAATAATTAATGGCAGCATTTGCCAGCCTAACCATGCACCGAATAAGGCTAATAATTTAAAGTCACCGTATCCCATGCCTTCTTTGCCCGTCACCAATTTAAATAACCAAAATACTGACCACAAGCTTAAATAGCCAGCCGCAGCGCCGATAATAGCGTCTTCAGGGCTAGCATAAATACCTTTAAGGTTAATGATTAATCCTAACCAAAGAATTGGTAAGGTGAGTTGATCGGGCAATAGCATTTCATCTAGATCAATACCCGTTAATGCCACCAAAACAAAGGTTAAAATACTGGCATAGAAAAATTGCCATGTTGGGCCAAAGTGCCAAGCTAATGTGGCAATCAATACTCCGGTGAGCAGTTCGATAATCGGATAGCGGATTGAAATACGGGTGTTGCAATCGGCACACTTTCCCTTAAGCATCATCCAGCCCAATATAGGTAGATTATGCCAAGGTTTAATGTCGGCTTTGCATTTAGGGCAGGCAGAACCTGGCACGATGAGGTTGTATTTTTTCGGAAAGGGATCGATGGCTTTAGTTAAGCGATCATTGCCTACTTGCTCGACAATATCTGGATGATATTCATTGAGATAAAAATTACATTCACTTTGCCATTCTCGTTTCATCATCACAGGTAAACGGTGAGCCACTACGTTGAGAAAGCTGCCAATGGTGGCCGCAAAAATAAAGCTAATCGCCACAAATGCCCAAGGATATTGGCTCATTGTGGCAACAAAAGTTGAGATAAATTCAGTCATTATTCTTCTTATACTTATTCTTATACTTATTCTTATACTTGGTCATATTTATTTAGCCGACAATATTGCCCATTTCAAAAATAGGCAAATACATACCGACAATTAAACCACCGACGAGAGTACCAATCACTACCATCATAATCGGTTCTATTAAACTTGATAGTCCATCAACAGCATCATCTACTTGCATCTCATAGATATTAGCCACTTTGTTGAGCATGTCGTCCAAGCCGCCGGATTCTTCACCAATCATCACCATTTGAATCAGCATGTCAGGGAATAATTTGGTAGTGCGCATCGCCACATTCATCTGCATGCCGGACATCACTTCTTGGCGTACTTTTAGTAGTGCCTTACGATACACATAATTACCTGACGCGCCCGCGGCAGATTCTAAACCATCAATTAATGGCACCCCAGCAGCAAAGGTAGTTGATAAGGTACGGGCAAAACGCGCCATTGAGGCTTTGTGGAGAATATCACCTATCACGGGGATTTTTAGCAGCATTACATCGATTCGATCGCGAAAGCTCTGGGATGTTCTATGGGTTTTCTTGAATAGCCAGATGCCGACGATAATCGCGATAACAAAGAAATACCAAGAGGCCTGCAACCAGCGAGATATGCCAATAATAAATTGCGTAAAGGCCGGCAGTTCAGCCCCAAAGCCGTTAAAGATTTCTTCAAATTGGGGCACCACAAATAATAATAATAACGAGGTTACTAAGATGGCCACAATAACGACTGCAGCAGGATAGAACATGGCTTTTTTTATTTTTGATTTTAACTGCTCAGCTTTTTCGCGATAGGTTGCTATGCGATCAAATACCGCATCCAGCGATCCTGAATGTTCGCCGGCAGCGACTAAATCAACATAGAGATCATCAAAGTATATACGGTGTGGCCTTAGCGCATCCGAAAGTGGAATACCGGATTGGACATCAGATAAAATAGTGCCCAATAATTCGCGCACTTTGGCTTTTTCATGGCCGCGGCCAAGCAGTTCAAGGGTAGTGACCAAGGGCACGCCCGCAGCAAGCATGGTGGCTATTTGGCGGGTGATCATCGCAATGTCCATTGCGGTGATACTTTTTTCTGTTTTAAATAATGGGGCTGACTTTTTGCGTACCCCTTTTAGGGTGACACCTTGGGCTTTTATTATACTGCGAACTTCAGCAATAGAGGCGCCTTTTAGCTCACCCGAAGTGCGCTGGCCATCACGATTAACCCCTTTCCATTGGTAAGTAAACACCTTAGGTTGGTGTTTGATAGTTTTTTTCGCCTTCGCCTTCGCCTTTAGCTTTCTTTTTGCCGCTGTTGCTGTGGCCATTGAGCCAGTCCTTTTATTATTGAACTCTTACTCCAGGGTCATCACCTCTAGAGTCTTATTACAAAACGAGATTTATCGAAAGAGCAGACTTTTCTACTGTAGACTAATTAAAAGCTAGTGACACGGTTAATTTCGGCGATACTGGTAACGCCATGGATCACTTTGAGTAACCCAGATTGGCGCAGATCACGCATGCCTTGCTGTTTAGCGAGGGTAGCTATTTGCAGCGAGTTGCCGCCTTCCATAATGATCCGGGCAATTTCATCGCTCATTTTCATCACTTCGTAAATACCGACCCGGCCCTTATAGCCACCTGAGCAGAGTTCACAACCTACGGGTTTAAATGCCGTAAAACCATTGGCTATATCGGCTTCAGTAAAACCTAAGCGTTGCATTTCAGCAACAGGGATTTCTTCTTCATGCTTGCATTCCGGGCATAAGCGCCTGGCAAGGCGTTGGGCAATAATTAAATTGACTGAGCTAGCAATGTTATAACCCGGTACGCCCATATTAATTAAACGAGTTAAGGTTTCTGCTGCCGAGTTAGTGTGCAGGGTTGATAATACTAAATGGCCGGTTTGCGCTGCTTTAATCGCTATTTCGGCGGTTTCTAAGTCGCGTATTTCACCCACCATCACCACATCAGGATCTTGACGTAAAAATGAGCGCAGCGCCGAAGCGAACGTTAAGCCGGCCTTTAAGTTAATGTGGACCTGGTTGACCCCTTCGAGGTTAATTTCGACCGGATCTTCTGCGGTGGAGATATTACGCTCTTCGGTATTAAGAATATTAAGGCCGGTATATAAGGACACTGTTTTACCGGAACCGGTAGGCCCGGTGACTAAAATCATTCCTTGAGGTTTAGCGAGCATTTCTTCGTATAACAGCCTTTGATCATCTTCATAACCGAGCTTTTCAATCCCCAGCTGGGCGGAAGATGAGTCTAAAATCCGCATCACAATTTTCTCGCCCCAAATGGTCGGCAAGCTACTGACACGAAAATCAATTGATTTGGTCCGCGACAGCTTCATTTTTATGCGGCCATCTTGGGGCAAGCGGCGCTCGGCAATATCCAGTTTTGACATCACCTTTAAGCGGGCTGAAATCCGGTTGGACAGATTGACTGGTGGTTCGGATACTTCATGTAATATACCGTCGATACGAAAGCGAATACGGTAGCGCTTCTCATAGGGCTCGAAATGTAAATCAGAAGCGCCTTTACGTATGGCATCGGTGAGAATTTTATTAATATAGATAACAATCGGCGCATCGTCACTGCTGTCACCGGTCGGCTCATCATGTCTTTCGGTATTAGCGACTTCAATACCTGCAAGAGCTTCTTCGTCAACGCCTTCTAATCCAAGACCGCTAATGTCTTCTTCGAGTATTTTTTCTAAGGCTTTAAGCAGTTTGTCGTCTTCAACTAATATCGCTTCAGCATGCAGCCCTAAGCTAAATTGAAAATCTTCAAGTGCGGCAATATTGGTTGGATCTGAGGTGGCAATATAGAGGCGGTTGCCGCGTTTAAATAGCGGTAAGCACTTATGTTTTTCGATGAGTTTTTTGTTTAATAACTCTTCGGCTATTGTTGCAAGATCAAATTCGGTTAAATCGAGTAACGGGGTGCCATATTCTTCATAGCAAAGCTCGGCAATTTCACGAGCAGACAACATTTTAGAATGAATTAAGGTGGTGACAAGCGAAACTTTGGTTTTACGAGATTGGGAAATCGAGGCCGCAACCTGTTCTTCTGTTAACAGGTTTTTTTTTATAAATAATGTGGAGAGACCAAGATTTAATCCCGCAGACGACATGCTTATTTACCTTGATAACATAATGATATTTTTAAATTATGACATAAATACTTTTATAGCCAAAGACAAAAAAGGCAGCATAAGCTGCCTATGTTTTTTAGCCCAATTTAAGGAGCTGTAGTACACTTACCAGGTAAATAGGTCGCATCTAAATCAGATGTACAACTCCAAACCCCTTGAAGTGTGCGAGTTAGTGTAATAGTTTTACCATCAAACTTAGCGACGTTACCGCCTTGAGTTGTACATGCTAGAGAACCACCAACGGCGGCAGTAGGAACCACTACAGTAACCGCTGAACAATATGTTGTCGTTGTACCAACACCAATAAAACCAGCGCTGTCTCTTGTTGTATTCGGTGTTCTACCTTCAACTGCCGCTTGCTCAAAGCCTACTTTCCCAGAGGTTATTTCTTGAAGTGCGGATGCAGCCTGTGAACGAACGGTGTAATCCTGATAAGCAGGCAATGCGATTGCTGCAAGAATACCGATGATCGCGACGACGATCATTAATTCAATAAGCGTAAAGCCCTTAGCGTTTTTGATTTGATTGATACTTTTCATTTTCTCTCCGTAAAATAGGCTAGGGTCGTATCAATCCTCGATATCTATAAGCTTCACTTAGACTAGTAACTATTGCTAGTAACTAGGTGAAGTAGTTGGCATTCCATTTGCCTAAAACCGTAAAGCACAATTGTGTGGTGCTAGATACTAGATACTAGATGACCACGATTATTATAGTGCCAGCGTTACTTGTGTTGACCATGGTTATCTCTGTCTATGCTGTTTTTGGCACAATGGCACAATATACAACACATAGGTAATAACCATGTTAACCGCAAACAATGCTAGCCGATTATTTATTTAATAGAGCATTTAGGCTGAGTGGTAAACATAGAGTAAATAGGTCAATGTTAACAAGATACAAAATAACATCTGCTAGTGTGGTTACAAAGTAAATGTTAATTAATTGTTAGTATTTTGACGTTATTTACAATCTAACGAGTACAGTGCATGGCTGAAAGGCCAACTCGCCAAGGTAAACGTTAATATAAACTGTTACAAAATGGAATAGGGTTAACGGCTAAATAAAAAATAAATGTCTAAAAACGCTCTATTTTCACATTTCCCGTACATTATGCGATAAATTATTTTTGACTTCTCTGGGTTAAGAAGTGTTTTTTTGACAAAAAAGCAACAAAGGCGTTTTATTGGCGCTTTTGGGGGGAGAAATCTGACAGGTTTATACCCAAGCTAAAATCTAAAATCTAAAATCTAAAAGCCTAGAGGCTAGAGCGCTACGCTGCTAGAGGCTATAAAAGCTAAAAGCCTAGATACTAGAGCGCTACGCTGCTAGATTCTATACAAGCAAAAAGCACAAAGCCTAGATCGTTTCGCTGCTAGGACGCTATGCGGCTAGAGGCTATAAAATCTTAGCAGCGAAGCTGTCCTAGCAGGACGCAGTCCGTTCTAGCAGCGCAGCGATCCTAGCAGTGACGTAGTCACGCCCTAGCACCTTAGCAGGACGCAGTCCGCCCTAGGATCTTACATTTATGGTTAACTTTTTAATCTCAATGACAAATCTAAGGCTTTTACGTGCTTAGTCAGTGCGCCGACAGAGATGTAATCTACACCTGTTTGCGCGAAAGAGGCTAGAGTGTCTAAGGTGACATTGCCTGAAACTTCTAATTTAGCGCCATTACCTTGGTTTTTATAGCGATTATTAAGGCTGACAGCGTCGACCATCATAGTCACGTCGAAATTATCGAGCATAATGATATCGGCGCCGCCATCGAGTGCTTGAGTGAGTTCTGCAAGTGACTCGACTTCGACTTCGACTGGTTTGTGACTGTCTAACGCGCGTGCTGCTGTAATGGCTTGGGAGATGCCGCCGCAAGCCATAATGTGGTTTTCTTTAATTAAGAAAGCATCGAATAAGCCTATGCGGTGGTTTCTGCCGCCACCACAAGTTACCGCGTATTTTTGGGCGGTGCGCAGTCCTGGGATAGTTTTGCGGGTATCGAGTAATTGGGTATGAGTACCCACGAGCTTATTCACGTACAACTTTGTTAAGCTGGCAACCCCTGATAAGGTTTGAATAAAGTTCATTGCAGTACGTTCGCCAGTTAAAATAGCCCGTGCTGGGCCAGAGAGTTCGCATAACAATTGATTGGCCACAATTAAATCACCGTCATCAACATGCCAATGCAGCACCACTTCACTGCCCAGTTGATTAAAGACTTGCTCTGCCCACGCTTTACCACAAAAAACCCCATCTTCGCGGGTGATTAACGCGCCTGAAACATGTTTATCTGCTGGGATAAGCTGGGCGGTAATATCGGCATTAAGCATATCGTGGATAGTATTGTGGGTCGTGTGACCTAAGTCTTCATCAAGCGCTGTTTGCACAGCATGACGGATATCGTTTTCTAACATAAGCTAAGTCCTTGCTAAAGAACGTGATAAGGCTAAATGATAACCTTGTTCAACAGAGTGTTCAATGGGGTGTTTGTTGCAAAAAGCATTTGTTAAAGATTAGCATAACTTGGCTATATACTGACACTTATATGCATCTATACCCGTGATCATTGAAAATGCTTGATTTTGTCCCAAATGGGATCATCATAGCCCTATGAAACAAATTACACT
>NZ_JBEOPP010000096.1:0-8988 GCF_040310185.1 Shewanella sp. T24-MNA-CIBAN-0130
GAGAAATAACAAATATTTTGCAACGGCGAAAGAATTCAGGGATAAAATTGATGAACTTTTTAGTCAAACACTTCCCCAGATAGGTGATATTTTAGGAAGTAGAATTAATGACCATTTTCAGGCGTTAAAACATGCACCTTGAAGAATGATGGGTATATACCCGTAGATTTAATTGATACCGTGCTGTTTCTGCACGATATCAAGTCCGAAAAAACTGATTGTTATCTCATAATTCGCTCGTACTAATTCGCTGATACTAATTTAGGCTGACAAAATTGTCGCCACGCAACATCTGGCTGCCAATTTTCCGCCCATAGAGGAATATCTTTAGCCATCATCGGCCTCGCAATCCCATACCCCTGCGCCAATTCACAGCCTAATTGCAATAGCGCAACACCATGGGCGATGGTTTCTACTCCCTCGGCAATAACGTCACGCTTAAATGTCTTGGCCAATACCACCACGCTCTCGACAATCGACAAGTCATTGGAGTCAATCAACATATCACACACAAAGGTCTGGTCTATCTTAATCAAACTCGCGGGCAAATGCCTGAGGTGACTCAATGAAGAATAACCCGTACCAAAATCATCTAATGCAAAATTAACCCCCAGCTTAATACAGGCGAGCATGGTCTCAGAAACCTGCAACAAATCACCTATCGCACTCGTTTCAAGGACTTCTAATTCTAAAGCGCTAGGAGCAACCTCGGGGAATGCGGCCAATAACTCAGCCAAGCGAGTGGCAAAATCATCACTCTGTAATTGAATCGCGCTAATGTTGACACTGACGGGAATATTCACCCCCAGTGTTTGCCACGCCTTAATTTGACTCAGTGCGGTGCCAATGACCCATTCGCCTAGCGCGATACCGAGAACATGCTCCTCAATGACAGGCAAAAACTCATTAGGGCCGATTAAACCACGCTCGGGGCATTGCCAACGAATTAACGCTTCAACGCCAATCATTTCCCCTGTTTTCATATTGACCTTAGGTTGGTAATAAAGTAAAAACTCATTCCCGTCCAATGCCTTACGTATGCGTTGCAACTCTTTATGCTGATTAACCATCTCCGTATTATGTGCAGAATCAAACAAGCGATAGCGGTTCTTTCCCTGTTGCTTTGCAACATACATGGCTTGATCGGCATGGCGTATGAGTTGGTCTGCATCGACGCCATCTTGCGGATAAATAGATACCCCAATACTGGCAGATACTTCCAACCTAACGCCCCCCACTACCACAGGATCCGATGCAGCCAGCAATAGTCGCTCTAAGATAGGCTCACAATCCGTCATTGTTTGTATATTTTCCATCACAGCGACAAACTCATCCCCGCCTATACGAGCCAGCGTATCTTCATTACGCAGGGCTTCCTTCATGCGAGATGAGACCACAATTAATAATTCATCACCAACGATATGACCGTAGGTATCATTAATTTTTTTGAATCTATCCAAATCAACAAAGGCGACTACTAATAATGAGTGTTGATGTTGGCTGTGCTTCATGGATTGGGTTAGACGGTCTGCCAATAATGTACGATTAGGTAAGTTTGTTAACATATCATAGTGAGCAATACGTTCTAATTGTCCTTGGTGATCTTTAATTGCGGTAATATCGTTGAATAGGGCAACGTAGTTTTGCTCCACGCCAATATCATCGAGTACCGAGCTTATGGTAAGTATCTGCGGATAAACCTCGCCATTCTTACGCATGTTCCAGACTTCACCTGTCCAATAGCCTTTTTGTCGCAAAGAGGCCCACATCTCTTTATAGAACTCTGGTAAATGAAGTCCCGATTTAAACATTCGCGGATTTAGTCCTATCACATCACCGCGTGAGTAGCCGGTAATATCACTAAAAGCATCATTAACGTCTATGATGATACCGTTGGTATCAGTGATGATGATCCCTTCTTTGGCGTAGGTAAATACGCTGGCGGCAAGTTTGCGCGCGTCTTCAGATTGCTTACTCTTGGTGATGTCTTGATGTGTGCCGGACATTCGCAATGGCTTGCCGTCGATTGTCCACTCAACTACCCGGCCACGATTGAGGATCCAGACCCAACTACCATTATTGTGCTGCATCCGAAATTCGCATGCTAAAGATTCAGTCTCACCCTTGAAACAATCCTCTATCAATTCATTGGTCTTATTGACATCATCAGGATGTAGCAGTGCCTCCCAAGTATCAACGCTAGTGGGTTCAAGCTTATTAAGACTGTAGCCCAACATCTCGGCCCAGCGTTCATTTAACACGTTTTTACCCGTTTCTACATTCCATTCCCAGGTGCCAATATTAGCGCCCCAAATCACTTCAGCATAACGCTGACTTTGCTCGCGAAATTTTGTCTCAGTCTCCTTTAAGGCTATTTGGTTGCGCCTATTTTGGGTAACATCTTGGATTAATGATATCACCCCTATAACGTCACCGCGGTCACCGATAATTGGCGTGTTATGCCATTCACAGATAATAGTTCGGCCATCTTTTGTCAAGTTGTTACTGATGTTTATTGAATCTTTATTGTTTTCTAACAATGACTTACAGATATTTTCGATACCACTTCTACTTTTTTCAGGCACCAATAAATCTAATAGCGAATGCCCTCTAGCTTCATCAGCAGAGTAGCCGAATATGGCTTCGGCTGATTTATTCAACTCAATACAATTTGAGTGTTGATCCCATGAAATGTACCCGAGCGGCGTATTTTGAACATGGTGGGACAGCATCGCCTCACTCGCCTGTAATTTCATCGCGGTTTTGTTGCGGTCGGTGACATCCCGAATGAAGCCCATGTAGCCCTGAATTTGGCCATCAACATCTTTAATCATAATTCGACTGGTTTCGCCAACAACAATACCGCCGTCCTTGTGGCGGTAATTAGCTTCATAAGGTTTGAGTTTCTCTCCTGCGGCGAGATTAAAATACATTCGACCTTGTCGCTCATATTCTTCATTGCTTGCATAAATAATCGATGTGGTATTCCCAACAAGCTCATCAGAGCGATACCCTAACAAGAGTTCCATTCCCTGATTTATCGATATAATTCGGCGATCTGGGTCCGCGAAAATGAAGCCGTCGGTTACACAATTAGAAATTGAGGTAAACCACCTTTCGTTATTAACGGATGCTGTTTTCGCTTTATCAAGAGCGCGCAATGTTTGTTCGCGTTCACCCAGCTCCCTTGGAAACCAACGCTTGAGGAGAAGCCAGATGACCAGCAAGCCAGCAGCAACATTGATTAATGGGGGAATAATGAGCCAAGAAGGTTGCGACAACAGCTCGTTGATAGCTTGCGGGATAAACCCGTACAGTGAGGTAAAATACAACCCTAAATAGACACTTTCAATGATGGTCCTGACGGCATCAATGCCAAGGATAACAAGAAGAACGGCAACCGTTCCGCCAACGGCCCCATCAAGGGTTGTTAATTTTCTACGTTTAAGCAGACAAATGCCGATAATAACCAACCATAAGGTGGTCAATATCCAATATGATATCGGGGTGATAAGTTCAATAATATTCATTCATATCTAATTAATTGACTTGCAGGTAAACAGGATAATTGCTGTTGGGAAAGATAAACAAGCGCATCACAGAGACGCGCTTGATTATCAATTAAGTATAGTTAAATTTTAAATTGATCAACCAACTCTTTTAGCTGCTCAGATAAAAGTGCAATCTCACCAGCAGAGGCTCTTGTCTGGTTTGCAGCCACCGCATTTTCTTCGGCAATATGCTTTACATTAATCACATTTTTATTAATGCTTTCTGCAACAGAGCTTTGCTGCTCGGATGCACTTGCAATCTGAATATTCATGTCGTTAATCACACTAATAGCCTGAGTAATTGCCTGTAATGCACGCCCCGTTTCATTGGCTTGATCCACACACTCTGCCGCTTGAGTTCTCCCTTGAGTCATTACCGCTACCGTGCTTTGGGTTCCAGCCTGAAGCTGCTCAATCATATTTTGGATTTCTTGGGTAGACCCTTGGGTTCTCTGAGCAAGTGAGCGAACTTCGTCGGCCACGACGGCAAAGCCGCGTCCATGCTCACCAGCACGGGCTGCTTCAATTGCAGCATTGAGTGCCAGTAAATTAGTCTGGTCGGCAATCCCTCGGATAACGTCTAAGATTTTCACAATATTAAGAGTTGCGTGTTCGACTTCACCTAGCTTCTCAGAAGACTCATTAACCCTGTCAGCAAGGGTATTGATTGCTAAAATCGTTTTTTCAACCACCTGGCTACCACTACTCGCGTCATTGTCTGCTTGATTAGCCGCACCAGCCGCATTACTAGCATTACTAGCAACATCATTAACCGTCGCAGCCATTTCGTTCATTGCGGTTGCAACCAAATCTGTTTCAGTCTGCTGGTTTACCACCCCTTGGCTTGACTGCTCTGTCACCACCGCCAACTCTTGTGAGGCGGATGCAAGCTCAATACTGGCGCCTGCTATGGTCGCAATAATATTTCTCAGATTAGTGGCGGTCCCTTGAATGGATGCGAGTAACTGCCCAGTTTCATCGCGGCTTGAACTTGTTACTTCGATGGTTAAGTCGCCCTTTGCCAGTAGATTAGCGGCCTTAACTGCCTGACTTATTGGACGAGTAATGGCGATAGTCAACAAATAAGCTGCAATGGAGCCAATGAGGATGGCAACAAAAGAGAGAAGCAAGGTGAGGTTGATACTGTCCTTAGTATTTGCTTTTATCTCAGAGCCCAATATATCTTGCTCTGCCATAACAGACAGGTTTACGTCTTCTACACTTTTCGCCACCTGTGGACCAATTATATACAGTGTATTCTCAACCAACTCGTTTTTGTTTTTGATAAGTCGATGGATATCATTCAGGCCACTCATATAATTCTGATGCGCCGTCAAAAATTGAGCCAATAGCGATTGATGAGTAGGGTTTGACAAGTATTGTCTGAGATCTGTTGCTTCTTCTACCAGTTTAGTGTCTATCGAGTTGATAGCAACACCGTAATCTTGCTGACTATTAGAAGTCAGATACTTGCTAACATACAAGCGTCCAAACAACAATTTCTCTTGAACATGAGAGGCGTGATAAATGGTTTTGGCATCATTATCATCATAGGCCGATTGAATGATTGCAGCGATAGCTTTTCCCATTACCTCTCCCTGAGGCACGAGTTGGTCATTGAGGACACTGTTTTGTTGTTCCGTTAACGACACTACGCTAGAAAAAGCATTTTTATATTTGGTGATAGATAAATCAAGACCGCCTATTATTTGCGCACGTTCTGGTTGCTGAATTTCCTTTTTGCTCTTTACCAAGAAGGAATTCATTTTATCAAGGTAGGCTTTATATTGAGTTAGGTTATTGTCACTTTGTGTATTGAGATAACCCAGCACATTCATTCGAACCATTAACATATTTGCCTGTAAACGCCCTGAGAGATTAGTATCCCTTGCTAGGCCTTCGTATGTCGAGATCCCTTCATCGGCTTTTTTAAGTGCGAGAACACCCACACCGAGTACTACCGAAAGAAGGGCTAAAACCACAAAAAAACTTAAGCCTATTTTTAATCCTAATCGTAAATCCCTTAACATATATCCGCCTAATATCAATACATTATAAATTAATGGTTAATTTTTACTGAACGACGTACTGGATAATAATTACTAAATTCAATAAGTTATTATAACACTTTGTTTTTTGTAACTTATTGATATTGATCACATTGTATGTTATCTTATATAGTTGGTAATTTTATATTGACGGTTTTATTTGTTGGAATTACTTTGCAAATGTTAATTTTTTATAGCAGAAATAACAATCGCAATCGTATCGTCAGCGGACAGCACATGTGAGTTGATACAACTGCATATTCTCATTCACCGTTCAAAGGGCTGTTTGATAACTGTTTATTATCCCGAGTTGAGGTGAAATAATCTGAACTGACCATAAGTTTTGAACTAAAAATCCGAATTGCACTCGATCGATTATCAATAACCATCAATCGCATAGGATTTTGGCATAAATAATGTAGAGACTTTTTGTCAATTTTTTGTTTTAAGTTGGCACAAACACATCAACTCTTCAGCCTTTAATTCAGCGAAATAAATCTTCACGTCTTGATATCGGTGTACAGATCCATTAAGCCACAATAAGATTTATCCGCTAAAAAGTGTCAGGATTTTTTACACTTTTAATTTTGTTTCGGGGATGTGGAAGGAAACATCCTCTGGTTGACTGTTCTGGGGTAGGTGCAAACCTTTATTGTTCCGAAAAAAAAGCGGTCCCATCATTGTGTTTTTAACATTAGTCTACGTGGATTGCACCGTGCAAAAGCAAAAAAATGCCGCAATACAAATAACTGATTGCGGCATTTTTATCTAATCTGTAGAGAAAACCCCGTGATCAGAGCGAAGCGAAGTCGCGGGGATGAATCGATAAACTAACCTTGCTCTTGAATATATTGACGGATCGTATCAACGGAAGCGCTGCTAGTTGAGCAAGCAAAATATCCATCAGACCAATAATTGTTCTCCAACCAAAATTGCTTTTTAAGGTTCGGATATCAACTCCAAATTAATCTGTTGGTTTGCTGCTTAATTCTTCTAACATGCTGCCCAACAGCATATCTCGGTGAAATCCTCACAAGAATATGGATGTGATCCCTATCTATTTCGACCTCTTCAACTGAAAAGTCAGACTTCTGCGAAATATCTAGAACAGCCCTTTTTGCACATTAGCCAACATCTCCTTGCAGTAGTTTCTTCCGATATTTAACGACGAGGATTAAATGTAGTGCTTGTAATGAGAATTAGTTTGATATTCCATTTGACAAACTCTATTCATACAGTAGTTTATACAGTATATGAAAAAGACGCTTAGATATAATTTTAGGATAAAACCAACGCCAGAGCAGGAAGCCAAACTTATTGAGTTTGGCTCATATGCCCGTGGCGTATGGAACTTGTTGCTATCTGAAAATATGCGTCGATATCAGTACGATAAAACGTTTGTGTTTTACCATGAAATGGCTGGGCTGATTAAAGACTTGAAAAAATTCGAAGAGTTTCATGGCTTAAAGCCTTCGATTCTGCGACCTCACAGCAAGTCGCTCGTGATCTTGAAGCAGGGTTGAAAAACTCATTCACGAAAGGTCGTACTCAACAATTTCCGACATTTAAGGTCAGTTTTAAACAGAAAAAACTGCACAACGACAGTTTTAGGTGTGTAAATAACTCGAACCGTATCCGCATCGAAAATGGTGCGGTCAGCATTCCGAAAATTGGCAACGTACCGATTGTTTTACACCGTAAATTAGTCAGTGAAATCAAGACTGTTACTGTCCAACTATCACATGGTAAATGGGAAGTTTCGCTGACTCAAGAGGTTGAATGCAAGACCGCGAAGCGGGTCTTGTCATCAATTGTAGGCTACGACATTAACAGTCAGCATACGGTTGTAGGTTCGAGCGGTTGGTACGTTAAAAACCCAAAAGCTTTTAAACGTTCATCAACAAAGCTAAAGCAAATTCAAGTCCAGTTGAGCCGAAGGAAAAAGGGCTCAAATCGCTGGCATAAAACCAAATCACGCTTAAATACACTTCACGGAAAAATCTCACGCCAACGCCTAGCGTTCGCTCACGAAGTATCATGTTCGATAGCCAAGACCAGTGATATCATAGTGTTTGAGGATTTAAACGTGAAAGGTATGCAGCAATTTAACGGCCATATGGTGAACGATAACGTGATGGGTATGATCACTTCGCTGACTAAATACAAAGTTGAATTGAATGGCGGTATTTACCATGAAATTGGTCGGTTTGTGAAATCGTCAGGCATTTGTTATCAATGCAAGCACTCGCACAAGTTTGGCCTTAGCGTGCGAGAATTTGCCTGCGAAAGCTGCGGTTTAGTCCAGTGCAGAGATTTAGCAGCAGCTAAGTCTATCGAAAACACAGGCGAAAATGATTTAATGGCGGCTGGGATAGTCGCCAGGGTAACCCCCAAATTTCAGCAGAAAACATCGATTAAAACGAAAGTCTTTGAGCTATCAAAGTTTGGTGTGGGAACTGAGAAAAAAGAAGCAGTTTAGCCGTTAAAAGCTAGATTGCAGAAGCCCCGTGATCAGAGCGAAGCGAAGTCTCGGGGTAATTCACTGCGTTAATTATTCATATTTCGCAACAAGATTTTTAATCTTTGGATCTATCTCAGAGTGATGGTCGGAAAATTTTTCAGTTTTAAATCGGCGTCAATCACCTTTGACGGAGATTGTTGCTCGGCGGCTTTTGTCCTTAAGCTTACGAATTGGAGAGTATTGAAAGCTATTCTTTTCTTCAACATTAACCCAGTCTAGCGCTTTGACGGCATCTTTAATAACAGCAAAATATCAATGCCATTAATTGGTGGAAATATATTTATTGCGTACTCCAGAATTAAAATTAGCATGAGTGTAGTTTTTCTGGCTATATTGAGTTTAAGTCATGCGATGAGGTCAAAATTGGCGAGTTTCTTGTTAGGAATCTAAGTTAGGGGAGTTTGCTTTAAATGTACTGTAATCTTCCATGTGTTCTCCCGAACGCTTTTTCAAATAACGAGAAGTCCTCATAATCTGTTCGATCATTAATCGATTTACGGCGCATATTCATCATCATTGCGAGGATATCGTCTTTGCCATAGGCCTCAATCACCCGTTTGCGGATCAGTTCTTCTGACATAACTTCGATGAGAGCTTTTATAAATCACCTTCTTTCAATAATCGCTATCGTTTCAGCAACAGCAACAGCAACAGCGGCAAAAAAGTCTGCGAGTCGCTTTACACAACTCTCGAACCGGTGCTTTTCAAAATGGTTGTCACATATTTACGCCAAAGTGGATATTGATGGTCTAAGAGCATTAGCCATGCCCGGGTGCACGAAACATTGTGAGACATATACTCAAGTGAATTCAAACTGCAGGTTTTAATTTCTGAAAGTTATCATTAATTGTATCACCG
Source organism: Shewanella sp. T24-MNA-CIBAN-0130 (assembly GCF_040310185.1). Classification (NCBI taxonomy): domain Bacteria; kingdom Pseudomonadati; phylum Pseudomonadota; class Gammaproteobacteria; order Alteromonadales; family Shewanellaceae; genus Shewanella; species Shewanella sp. T24-MNA-CIBAN-0130. The sequence continues at coordinate 8,979 of NZ_JBEOPP010000096.1, forward strand.
AGCGTGTCAG
>NZ_JBEOPP010000097.1:0-7975 GCF_040310185.1 Shewanella sp. T24-MNA-CIBAN-0130
ACAGAAGACAATTTCGAATAACTCAATACCTGTGAATGTCCACACAGATTACTTGATAAATTGTTAAAGAGCGTTGATGCTATCTTTCATGCATCGCCGTAAGACGCTAGGTCATTGGCTTGGGATGCGTATTTTACGCATTCCCTTTATGGCGTCAAGTGTTTTTTCAAACTTCTTTTTGCCTGTTATCAACACTATTAAGTAGTTGTAAATAACGCTAACCGGTTTCTGCTTTCGCTGTATGCCGTGTCAGTGGATGCGCATTATAGGCAGCTTGAGATTTAGTGCAAGCGCTTTTATTGATGAAATGTTTTGAATGTCGAACTTTTGGTCAGATCGATTCTTTTTTAACTTTTTTGTTCAAAGAACCGTCTTCACCTAAATCACAAAACACTTATTTTTGATATTTAAGTTGATTTCAAGCTCAATTTTTCAACAGTACTCTGGTTTATCTGGTAATTTTTAATTAGTATGTAATAGTATTTAACAGTTATTTATCATTTTTTTATTCATTAGAGATTATTTTATGCAGAAATCATTCGTGATTGTTTTGATTGCGGCGCTTCTTGGCGCTTTTGTTTTTTCTCAGTTTGGCGGCACACCATCTTCGGTAGCGTTTATTGCTGGTGTAGTCGTTGCGACGTTAATTTTCACCTTTATGCCATCTAGTGGTTCAAATTCTACAGAGGAACCGTATGTAGGTCCCACTATGACACTGTATGTTGGCAACTTGCCTTATCGTGTTCATGAGGGAGAAGTAAAAGCATTGTTCGGTGAGTACGGACCGGTTAACTCCGTTCGTCTAGTACGAGACCGTAAAACAGGACGCCGTAAAGGATTTGGGTTTGTTGAGATGTCTGAAGCGGGAGCACAGAAGGCAATGTCGAAATTAAACGACTACAGCTTTCAAGAACGCACGTTAAAGGTAAGAGAAGCTAAATCACAAGAATCTGATACAGAAAATAGCTAATCGTTATTGAGCAGGATTCTTAGCACTATTTAAACAGTGTTGTTAGTCGGTTATGGTTACCAGCGAAAAATCACCAAAACCATAATCGACTAATGTTGCTTTAAGCCCTTCGCTAATATCCTTGGTATAACACGCTTGTAATTGTTTACTTCCATCATTGTCTCTGCTCAGTAAAAACCTAACTCGCTTTGCTACTGCTTCCCCAGAATCTAATAGTGTTACGCCGCCACCAAGATAATAACTAATTTCTGACGCTATCATTGGGAAATGGGTACAGCCCAGTACCAGTACATCAATATTAGATGCCGCTATGGGAAATAAGATATCGTTCAGTTTATTTCTATCGATTTGCTGACGCGCCACATGTTGCTCAGCAAGTAACACTAAATCTGACGTACCAAATAATTCGACCTTGCAGTTTCCAGCAAACTGATTGATCAGCGCTTGAGTGTAATCTCGTTTCACTGTGCCCGGCGTAGCCAATAAACCAATGTGCTTTTTCTTCGATAACATCGCAGCAGGTTTTATGGCAGGAACAACACCCACGATAGGAATTGTTAATTGTTGGCGTAATAGCGGCAATACCAAAGTACTGGCGGTATTGCAGGCAACAACCACGATACTGGCATTAACACGTCGAGCATGATGGGTGATCAGAGCAACACATCCAGCTATTAACTCTTGCTCTGATAAGTTGCCATAGGGCAAGCGGGCATTATCAAATAAATAGCAATAATCATGCTGTGGCAGCTGTTTTCTAATTTCATTCATGACCGACAATCCGCCGATACCAGAATCAAATACTAAAATAGGTCCAGACAATAGGGGCTCCAAATATGAATATGCTCAGTTTTAATCGTCATGTCATTTTATACTTAGGCGCGTAATACTAGACATCAGCGTCATTTAGTATACTATTTGCGCCCTTTTTTACAGTCTTAGGTGGTCGATATGAATTTAGCTGCAATGGATCCTAAAAACTACGATGCACAATTACAACAAAAGCGCATCAAGCTAGAACAGGCCTTTGCCGATTTCAATCCACCAAAGCTTGAAGTCTTTGCTTCTGAGCCTATGCATTATCGCATGCGTGCTGAGTTTAGAATGTGGCATGAAGGTGATGACTTATATTACTACATGTTTGATAAAGCATTGAATGCTAAAGTGCGTTGCGATCAATATTTGCCAGCGGGGTTGATGATTAATCAAATGATGGCTGCATTAATCACCGAATTAACTCCCAATCCTGCGTTACGCTATAGGCTGTTTCAAATTGACTTTTTATCGACGTTAAGTGGCGAGATATTGGTCTCTTTGTTATATCACCGTCAGCTTGATGAAGAATGGCGCGAACATGCGACTCAATTAAAGGCAAAATTATCTGCTCAATTTAATGTCAGTATTATTGGCCGAGCACGCAAACAGAAAATCGATTTAGATAAAGACTATGTTACCGAAACACTTACAGTAAACGCTCAACGATTACATTATAAGCAGATAGAAAATAGCTTTACCCAGCCCAATGCTAAAGTATCCGTAAAAATGTTAGAATGGGCCGTTGATGCAACTAAAAACAGCCAAGGAGATTTACTTGAATTGTACTGTGGCAACGGCAATTTTACTATTGCATTGGCACAAAATTTCAATCGCGTTTTAGCAACCGAACTGGCCAAGCCTTCAGTTGATGCCGCTCAGTACAATATCGATATTAATAAAGTCAATAATGTCCAAATTATTCGTATGTCTGCTGAAGACTTTAGTGATGCGATGGCGAAAAAGCGTCAATTTAGACGTTTAGAAGGCATCGACTTAGACAGTTACGATTGCAATACTATCTTTGTTGACCCGCCTCGTGCAGGCATTGACCCTGAAACATTAAAGCTTATACAAGGTTATGAGCGGATTTTGTATATTTCATGCAATCCAGAAACACTGAATGACAATTTGTTAACCTTAGGCCAAACACATAAAATCACTCGCTTTGCGCTATTTGACCAATTCCCCTATACAGACCACATGGAATCAGGCGTATTACTAGAACGTAAGTAATGCAGATTAACTAACAAACAGGGCGCTAATGATTAGCGTACTGTTTGTTTATAAAGGCAGTTGATTAGGCTCTATTATCCATTTTATGTTGTAACGCTTCAGCACCAGTAGCGACCATCCGCAGTTGCAATACTAATTGGTCGGCCAACGCTCTACGTTCGCTACGTTTTGAATCCAACGCCGATGCTCCCGCATTAAATACCAAAATAACCAGCGCTTCAGCTTGAGCGCGCGCTAACACAGGTGTGCGGTTAGCTTGTGCTTCAGTGTAATGAGCAAGTTCAGAGATAAAGTGTTCAATTTCGCGCTCAACTGCAGCTCTAAATGCGGCAGAGGTACCTGAACGTTCATGTAACAGTATTCGAAATACGTTAGGGTTTGATTCCAACACTTCCATAAAAGTGTCAACAGAAATACGGATCACGCTACCACCGGCTTCTGCGCGTTGACGACCTTTACGCATCATTTGACGTAAGGTTAATCCGCCTTCATCGACCATGGTTAAGCCAAGCTCGTTCATATCTTTAAAATGGCGATAGAATGATGTGGGCGCAATACCAGCTTCACGTGCAACTTCACGTAAACTTAAGCTAGAAAAGCTACGCTCGGCACTGAGTTGATTAAATGCAGCATCAACTAATGCACGGCGGGTTTTTTCCTTTTGTTGTGCTCTTACGCCCATTTACTAATCCATTCAGTCAATATTAATTCACAGATAATACCGTTTTTACAACAGAAACACAGCCCTGTTAAGCTTGACCATGACTAGTTCTGTACGTTAAATTAGCGTACAATTGTACGCTCAACTTATTTATCCCTATTATTGGAACCCTACTAAATGAAAAAACCTCCAATCATTTGGCTTAATACCCTGTTATTTGCCATTACTTTTATTGGTGCTCTGGTGTTAATCCCTTGGCGTGGTTTTACCCATGGCTTTGATGGCATTGAATGGATTGCATTTGTTATTTTCGCTTACGCAAGTGGTCTATCGATTACTGCGGGTTACCACAGATTATGGTCACATAAAGCTTATAAAGCTCACTCATCGGTTCGTTTTTTATACGCACTAGGCGGAGCGTTAGCACTACAGAACAGTGCATTACATTGGTGTAGTGATCACCGCGTTCATCACAAACATGTTGATAATAATGATAAAGATCCGTATTCAGCCAAAATGGGATTTTGGTACAGCCACATAGGTTGGATGCTGCGCGAGTATCAAGCAAGCCGCTATAGTAACTATAATAACGTCCGCGATTTACAAAATGATCGTATCGTTATGTGGCAACACAAGCACTACTTAGCCTTAGTGATTTTAATGAATATAGGTTTACCAGCATTTATAGGCTGGTTGAATGGCGATATTTTATCAATGGTACTTATGGCAGGTTTATTGCGTCTAGTGGTAGTACATCACTGTACGTTCTTCATAAACTCATTGGCTCATCTCTGGGGCAAACAACCGTACACAGATAAAAATACCGCTAAAGATAATGCATTTTTAGCATTGCTGACATATGGCGAGGGTTATCACAACTTCCATCATATTTTCGAAAATGATTACCGCAATGGAATAAAATGGTGGGACTACGATCCAACTAAATGGTTAATCAAGCTAATGAACTGGTTTGGTTTAGCCAGTGATTTACGTAAAGTGCCACAAGAGCGCATTGAAAGTGCACGTTTGCAGATGCAACTTTTACAAGCACAGAATCAGGTTGCGCACTTACCTAACTGCGATGAAATAATCGAAAAATTTCAAGCAGAGTATGAGCTGATGAAGCAACACTTAGTCGACTATTATCAAGCGAAAAAGAGCTTGTTAGAGGCGAAACGCAAGCAACTTACAGATCACAATCTGAAACAACAAGTACAATTATTGCGTAACCAATTTCTTGAACAACAACGTAATTGGAAAAGCTTAACGGCTGCTTATACGTCATAATACGTAAATAGCATAAAAAAAGGTTACGTATAGCGTGACCTTTTTTTTAAGTAATCTCAACGAGTTCGAGTAAAGAGTTAATTAATCTCAGCTCTTAACCCATGTTGAGGTTTGGTAAATTGTTGGGCGCACTTGCTGTTACAACATTTGGCAGTTGGTCTGACTGCCATCGAAAAAGGGGCAATGCTCAGCGCCACTTTAGACCAAAAATCCTTAGGGAAAGTGGTAAGTACCCGCCCTTGTGGCTAAAGTTAACCCCCTCACTCCAGAGGCTAACAGGATAGTATCGCCGTCTGCTGAGTATTCAACAGTGTATTATCACTCATCTTTAACGTTAATGTTGTGGCTAACTGCGCTAATGACTGTTCAGATACCGCTAATAATAAATCGTGGTAGCTTCTCAATATATGAATCAAAGTACTTGATACCTAACCTATTTGACTCGCCAATTTTATTAATCTTAGCTTATCGATGTTCTCGGCTTTAAATGGGTCATCACCATCGCTCGCCATTTGTTTTATGTGTTCATGTGTATGCTCTTTGCGCCTTACCACGATAGTCGGCTCTCCGTCATATGGTCTCTATTGGTTAAAAAACTAGCCGCAACCAAAATAAAAATAATGCTCATAATTATCTTTTATTCTCGACTCTCGACACTGTCACGTTAATGACAGAGTAAAATACAAGATATTCTTACTGAGAAACATTATAATTGCTGCTCAATACGCCAGCGATAAATCAACTACCATGCCTGATCAAACAATTAAGCTCACCGAATATAGCCATGGCGCAGGCTGCGGCTGTAAAATTTCCCCAAAAGTATTAAGTACCATTCTTGCGTCACAACTCCCTGTGTTTACTGATCCTAACTTATTAGTCGGTAATCAAACACGTGACGATGCAGCCGTCTATAAGCTGAATGAACAAACTGGCATTATCAGTACCACTGACTTTTTTATGCCCATTGTGGATGACCCATTTACCTTTGGCCGAATTGCAGCAACCAATGCCATTAGCGACATATATGCCATGGGGGGAACGCCTATTATGGCGATTGCTATTTTAGGTTGGCCAATCAATCTATTAGCAGCAGAAATAGCCCAAAAAGTGGTTGATGGTGGACGTCAAGCCTGTGCCGATGCTGGTATTATGCTGGCTGGCGGTCACAGTATTGATGCCCCAGAACCTATTTTTGGTTTAGCCGTGACAGGACAAATCCCGCTCGAGCAAGTAAAGAAAAATAACACCGCTAAAGCTAACGATCGCCTATATATCACCAAACCGATTGGAATTGGCATTCTTACCACTGCGCAGAAACAAAAGAAACTGCGTGATGAAGACAGTCAAATTGCACCTAATGCGATGTGTCAGCTCAACACGATTGGTATTGATATCGCTAAAATTGTTGGCGTTAATGCCTTAACTGACGTCACTGGTTTTGGACTGGCTGGCCACTTAATTGAAGTGTGCCAAGGTGCAAAACTTAAAGCGAATTTAATATTATCCCAAGTTCCTTTGTTACCCAAAGTCAGTGATTACCTCGCTCAAGGTTGTATCCCAGGCGGTACCCATCGTAATTTTGACAGTTATAGCGAGTATTTACCGCCATTAACCGATGAACAGAAAGCCATTATCTGCGATCCACAAACCAGCGGCGGATTGTTAGTTTCTGTGAGTGCAGAGGCTGAAAATGAACTGAAAGTATTATTGGAAACCAATGGTATTGCCGCAACTTGTATCGGTACCCTCCATGAATATGAACCTCGCGCTGACGGATACGATATCCTTATGGAATTAAGCTAATGAGTGACGTCATTCCCAGCTCAGAATATGGCAGACTATTATTAGAAAATCGTCCGTTAATAGATGTCAGAGCACCCATTGAATTTTCCAAAGGTGCATTTAGTCACTCGATTAATTTACCGTTAATGCAAGATAGTGAACGCCAAAAAGTAGGAACATGTTATAAACAAAATGGCCAAGATGCTGCCATAGCGTTAGGTCATAGGTTAGTAAATGGTCCCGTTAAGCAACAACGTATAGATGCTTGGCTCGCTCAGTTGTCACAACATCCTGATAGTTATTTATATTGTTTTCGTGGTGGTTTACGTTCAACGTTATCACAGCAATGGATTAAAGAATCTGGCATAAATATCCCATATATTGAAGGGGGTTATAAAGCCATGCGTAATTTTTTAATCAATACTATCGAGCAGGCACCCAATCAATCTAAAGTGCTCATTTTAAGTGGCATAACAGGCAGTGGTAAAACGGAAGTTATCAACCAACGTGATGAGTCCGTCGATCTTGAAGGCATTGCCAATCATCGGGGATCAAGCTTTGGCAAAAATATCGATCCACAACCCAGTCAAATTAACTTCGAAAATAACTTAGGTGTGGCATTACTGAAGCATCAACAACAGCAACATAGCCATTTACTGTTAGAAGATGAAAGTATGCTTATAGGCAGGTCAGCCCTGCCTCATCATTTTTACAACGCCATGCAACAAGCGGATATTATCGTTCTCGATGAACCATTAGATGCGCGTTTACCGCGTTTATTGAATGATTATGTTGAACAAAAACTCGCTGATTATGTGTCTCACTTTGGTGAGCATGATGGTTTTGATGCATTTAGAGCTTATTTGACTCAAAGTTTATTGGGGATCCGTAAACGCTTAGGCGGTAAACAACATCAGCAATTACAGGACTTGGTTGACGATGCACTTGAGGTACAACAAAGCCAAAATGATACCAGTAAACATCTAGACTGGATAAACCTGTTACTCGATATTTACTATGACCCGATGTACCAATACCAACTTGAAAAGAAAAATGACAGGGTTGTCTTCCAAGGGAGTAGGCAAGCGATACACCAATGGCTAGATACTCACAAGTCATAAGTCATTTCAAAAAAATGCCCTCTAGATGAGCAATGCCGATCGTTTAAGAGCACTTGACCGATCCTGCAGATGAAAGATAATCCCTACCAGTATTCTGGTGGGGAT
>NZ_JBEOPP010000098.1:0-7509 GCF_040310185.1 Shewanella sp. T24-MNA-CIBAN-0130
AATACCTAACAGATTGTTAAATTTGGCAATCATTCACACGCCAATACATTCTTACTGAGCCAACTGCATAGGCATGTATAATATTGAGCTGTCAGTAAATAATAAACATTGGTCTAGTCTTTAGTTTACTTTATTTGCAGGAAAATGAGGATAACTATGGCTAGGTTTAGCTTGCTGATGGTGCTTAACACCTAACCATTCTATTTTATGTGCCTATTTAGCTTGATTGATATCAAGCTTATATTGCCGGGTTAAATCCGCTATTTCCTTCATTTTTCATCTTCCTCTCACTTCATAATGCTCAATCTGCTAAACAATATTCCCAATTTATCAACTGGAATAATCGAAGACTATCGTAATGAATGCTGAAAGAGACTATGTTGAATACTATAACAATGAATGGCTTAGTTTAATTTGTCGCTAATGTTACCGATTATAACAATGGATGGCTTAACTTAGCTGCTTGTGAATAGCCAGAAGGTTAAGGAGTAGTATGTGCAGTGGCGTAGGAAAGCTTAAGTGCTGGGTAAATCGACTGCTTGGGGATGTGGGGGTGGTTTTTTATCTATCAATATTTCTGATTGTTGCCTTTTTGACGGTTGCGGCTGTCGAACCTGATGAAACACAAAGGTTGGCACAGAAAGCATTGAATGCGACGACGAGCAATTTTGGTTGGTTGTATCTTCTGACCAGTAGCGGTTTTGTGCTCTTTACTTTGGGCTTGGCTTTTTCTCGGTTCGGTATTATTCGCCTTGGTCTTGATGATGAACCTCCTGAATTTAGTTTTAGCAGCTGGCTGGCGATGATCTTCTCCGGTGGAATGGGGGTTGGTTTGGTCTTTTGGGGGGTAGCAGAGCCGATACTTCATCTTAGTTCACCGCCTTTAGGAATAGGCGCGCCAGGCTCAGTAGAAGCTGCGCAGACGGGTATGCGTTATGCCTTTTTTCATTGGGGCCTGCATCAGTGGGCCAACTTTACGGTGGTGGGGCTGGCCATTGCCTATGTGAGGTTTCGTCACAACAGTCGTGGTTTAATTAGCGAAACTTTTCGGCCCTTGTTGGGAGACCGTGTCGATGGCGGTTGGGGAAATGCGATTGATATTTTGGCGGTGCTTTCTACTATTTTTGGTGTGGCAACGACGCTCGGGCTGGGGGCGTTACAGATTAATAGTGGTCTGTCTCGGCTCTCTGGTATGCCTTACGGAATCACTCCCCAGTTACTGATCATTGCCGGACTCGGCTCGTTGTTCATACTGTCAGCCATGACGCCATTAAATCGCGGCATACGTTACTTGAGTAATGCCAATATGGTGTTGGCTGCAGGTCTATTGCTGTTTGTTTTAATGCTTGGGCCTACGGCTTTTATCTTCAGTGAATTGACCCAAACTATGGGCGAATACGTGGGTAATATTATCCAGATGAGTTTGGTAACGACGCCGTATTCTAGTGCGCATTGGGTGCAAGAATGGACCATTTTTTATTGGGCTTGGGGCCTTAGTTGGGCACCTTTTGTCGGCAGCTTTATTGCCCGTATTTCTCAGGGACGCACTATTCGGGAGTTTGTTTTAGGCGTTATGATTGTGCCAGTGCTATTGAGTATGCTCTGGTTTTCTACCTTTGGCGGCTCCGCTATTTATTTTGAGCTGTTCGAAAACGCGGGTATCGCTGCGGCAGTGGCGCAGGAAGTGCCCGCAGGGCTCTATGCCATGCTAGATCAATTACCCGGTGGCTTTTATGCGGCGATTGTTGCGGTTCTTTTGGTGTCTATGTTTGTGGTGACATCTGCAGATTCGGCTACTTTCGTGTTGGGTATGTTTACGTCGAAAGGTGTTCTTAATCCTACCCGCTTTGTGCGTATTTTATGGGGTGTGTTGCAATTATTGATGGCGGGAGTGCTGCTGCTTAGTGGGGGGCTGCTGGGGTTGCGGACGATCTCTATTGTGACGGCTTTTCCTTTTATGCTGCTGATGGTGTTAATGGCTTATTCGCTTTATCGAGATTTGTCTTTGGAATGGCAGCGAAGGCAAAAAAATGACAACCTTTTGCATGAGCGGATTGAGTCGATGTTGTTACGAGAGTCCGAAAGAGAAGCCGCGCGACAGGCGGAAGAAAATGCTCACCCCTCGGCGCCAGAACCTACAGAAGACGCTGATGTTGGAGAAGCTGTAGAACATAAGGAAGGGGACAAAATTGGTAACTAGCTGCTTTGTTGGTCAATTATTTATTAGCTTTGATTTGCCAGTCTTGAATAAACACGTTAATCAACTGGATTAAACACCGCGGGTTATTTTTGCTACGCTCAAGTTTAGTCCACAATTTTTCGCCAGTTATTAATGCGATAGAACGGAGTGCATACGCAGATGGACGAAACGCAAATCAAAAATTTCAAACAGCAGTTGCTGCAACTGCGGTCTGAACTCATGAGCCTAAGTAGCACGTCTGACGACGCAGCAAAGGCCGTGGAACTGGATCAATCGGCCGTTGGTAGGCTAAGCCGAATGGATGCGATGCGTGCGCAAAGCATGGCGATTGAAGCAAAAGTGCGGCGTGAACATCAGATCTTAAGCATTGAGGGCGCGTTGCGCCGAATTGCCGCTGATGATTTTGGCTTTTGCCTCACCTGTGGGGAAGAGATAAACATCCGCAGACTAGAGGTGGACCCGTCTTACTCGCTATGCATCAAGTGTGCAGATAAGTGATTGATAGAGTGACCTTTGATTGATAGATTTATCTTTAATACGTTAATCAATAGGACTTAAAACCGCGGACTATTTTCGTTACGATCACGTTTAGGCCACGACTTTTCGTCAGTTATTAAGCCATTATATAGCTACAAGGATCCCGTAAGTGTCTAAATCTATAGCAATCACAATTAAAGATGCGTTGTCGAAAGTTAAGTTTCTCAAAAATAGAACAGCTGAAACGACTGCCGATGAAGCAAAAGATGCTTTTACTTTGTTATCAGAATATAGAGATGGCGGAATATACGTGGCTCATTACTCAGGTTTTAGTGAGTGGGAAAGGCACCTTAATGGTGACGAATTCGTTCAGGTGTTAGGTGGTGAAACAACCTTGATTTTATTAAACCAACATCAACAACAGCGTAACGAATTATCATCGGGTCAAATATTAGTCATTCCAAAGGGGATTTGGCATCGCTTTGAATCACCGGACGGAGTTAAGGTGATGACGATAACGCCACAACCAACAGAACATAGCACTGAGTGCCCAGTCGAGACATAACAAAAATTAAACAGGGACACTATATTCGTCAATTACATGTTGCTTCTACATAAAGCATTATGTTTTTTAACTCAATTTAACCCTAGCGATATTAAAGGAAGCTATGAGTATAAAACCTACAACAATGGCTATTTCAGCAGCAATTTCTTTTGCATTACTTTGGGTTATTTGTAGCGCCACGGTACATTTTTTTCCGGAACCTATGATGTTAATCTCGGGGCACATGGTGCATGCTAATTTATCGGATATGAATTGGACTCTAACGTGGTCTGGTTTCTTTATCGGTCTAATTGCTTGGTCGGGTGTTGCTGGCATAAGTGTATGGTTAGTAGCCGTTATCTATAATATGTTAAAATAAACATGATGTTAAAATAACCGTGATTTTCAAATAAACATGGACGCCTATTAGTGTTGGCGGATAGTAAAGCATTAGTCTGTTATTACCTTTCTTCAATGGTAACTGATATTGGTCAGTGCAAGACAAACGATAGTGGGTTTGGATAACTCGCCTTCTCCCGGCAGATGGAAAGTTGCCACAGCTGTTCAGGTGTTGTGGGTAAGCATTGTTGTGTGATATCGATAATATGACAACTGATAATGTGACAACTGACAATATGACAACTGATAATATGAGCATCGCCGCGATGGGGCTTATCCACGCATTCTTGAACTCGCGATTATCTTTGTGATTGACACCCGTGCGTATGCACTCTTGTTAATGAGCGGGGAGCCATCACTTGCCTGTTTCGCTTAATGTGAATGCTGATGAAAGAGGCTATGTTATTGATGATAACCATGGCTGGCTGTAGCTTTCATTCGGCCAACAAACAGTGAATACCTAATGGCAGATTTATTGTCTCGTTGGTAATATTAAAAAGTTAACACAAGCCTGAATTGGCAGAACGTCAAGGTAATAGTTTGCCAAATTGCTCACCGATAACCCCACCGAAACCCTTTCTAGGATACCAAAATGGTGTTCAGCGTAATGATCAATGAAAATAGCGGTTTCATTTGAATCACTATTCAAAGTCAGTTAGTGTTTATGACATGATTAAATGACAACAAAACGAGTTATTCTTCAGGCTCGTTATGTGAACACACTAAAAGACAAAAAATGGTAGCCATTTCACGAAAAATTCAGTTTTTAACGTTTTCCTGTATTTTAGCAGGTTGTACTTCGATTCAGCCTGGTGCTGGTGACAACTGGATAGGCTTCACTGAGTCTGGACAAGCCTCATTCTATGCAGATAGATATCAAAACAGAAAAACAGCTAGCGGTGATCTATATAAGCACAATCAAAAAACAGCCGCGCATAGAGATTTACCCTTTGGTTCAAATGTAAAAGTTACCAATACCAATAATGGTAAAAGCGTTATCGTTAAAATCAATGATCGTGGCCCATTTGTTAAAGGACGCATCATTGATCTTTCAAAGTCTGCTTTCAGCAGTATTGGCAATATATCTAATGGTGTAATTAACGTTAAAATAGAAATAGCCCGGTAGCACATAGCGATTGCATTATATGGCTTGGTTTAGCCTTTATTAGTGGGGTTTTCATAACAAGCCATTGATATGTAAGGTTATTAATTCCACGTTTGTAGCGCTTTAACTTAACCCGATTGAACTGATATTGAGAAGTGTTGCTAAAGATATGATAGAGATTGAATATTCTATTGGTGAATTAAAAACGTCGATGCTTGTTGTAGAAGAACATCGTTTTTACCTTATTGCTGAGGCTTGGATAAAGGCTGTAGATCTCAATGTGGGTGACAAAATAGTAGCCTGCAGTGATGCCGTAGCTGATATAGAAAGCATAAACAACGTTGAAGATTCACACTATTGTCGTGATTTAAAAATCAGTCACAATCATAATTATTTTGTAACCACAGCGCGCCCAGCGTTTCACGATACTCTCTGCGATCGCGCCCCAATAGACAAGCTTGAACTCATAGCCTACGAGCAGGCAAATAGGCCCTCTAATTTTCCTGATGGCAAGCCAACGGGTTACCACGGTGGTCCTTGGGTTGCGGCTAGATATTTACACAGCGATCCCAGCAAGGAAACTATAGGTTGGGGGTGTGCAAATGACAACATGTGTGCTGAAGATGTCGCGGTAAGTGATTTGAGGCAAAAATTGGGCGATGCTATTGGACTAGATCGACAGAATGTCGAGATTTCACATGCTTATTTGAGAAAATATACTAAAAAAGGCCGCTTCGTCAACAAAATGAGCCCTTGTGTTCATTGTCGTGATAATTACGGCAGCGCGCTAAATGACGAGACTGTAGGTGTGAGTAATTTAGCTAAAAACGGCCGTGGGTATTTACCCCCATAGGGAAATGACTTATAGCTAGAGGTATCCATTTTTATTGAAATGACTAGGCCTATCTAACCCATATCTCCCAGAGGGAGGTAATGGGTGACAATATCCCCGCGTCACAGTACTAAAATATATAGATCTAAGCGTCAACGCCGAATGTTGTCTGTTAGACGGAATTACTACGTGTTTCCACATCAATGAACCGACTCAATTTTACGATTGAGTGTCGTTTCTAAAACAGATCTCGCCTGGTGTCTATCATTGAGCCATTATGATAGTCGGTAACATCTCGAACAAAACATTAACGCATTGCCACCCAAGATGGTTAGCTTCATGTTTAGCGTCAAAGGCTACATTGTGCTGGTAGACGATACGGGCCGAATTATCTGTGAAGATAAAAGCTCAAGCAGCCAACCCATTCTAGACAGGCTCAACATCCCAGTAGAGAACAGGCTTAACATTATCATCGATTTGGGGCGTTTATTTAACGGTGCGGTTAGGGCTTGACGGCATTAACTGAGTACAGTGAGCATTTAGATCGAAAACGGCGCTTCAAATTGCCAACCTTGGCGGTGTGTTTTATCTATAATACCTGAAACCAGTAACCCTATTTCTATTTGATTGATATCAAGTATCTTCTGCTAAGTTGAATCAGCCGTATGACTTATATTTATCTGTCTACACTCCATTTATTGATAACTCCCGTTCAATTTGTACGTTTAAAAAATCGTAAAAGACTGTCGTAAAAAAACTATCGTAATAAATACTCATAAAAAAATACTGTAATAAATATACAAAGAAGCAATGTTATTTCATTAGAAAAGATGGGCTTATATAAGTCGTTCCGATGATGCCCTCGCTTGACACTTTACATAATTGGATGGGGCAATAATTTTTCAGAGCGTGTCGATGAACGCCTAGCGTATATCAGGAACAATATATCATCCAAGGTTTAGGATGAGTCTGTTGATGCGGTAGAGGACAAGCTAATTTATAACAATCAGATTGATAAAGCAGAAGGTGATGGCATAGTCTATTCTTTTTACGGGTTTGTCTTCTCGTCGGAATGTTACGTTCAGATTGCAGCGCCCTCACAGCCGGTGCCGTTGAGCATCGGCGTTAGGCTTACTAGAAAATGGAGATTTCTGTTATGAAAAAAATACCTAGTAGACAATTGTTATTTACTTTTATTGCTTCTATATCTGCATTAGTGGTGGTAGCAGGGATGAGCTTTATTTTGGGCGTTGATATTCCTCTTATGACGCGAGATGTTGCCGCGATAGGTAACATCCATCCTCTTTCTGGGTTTCTTTCAAGTCTGGGCATTCTTCTGTGGTGCGCGGTCGTGTCAATATGCTTTTTTATGGCAAGGGTGCTTCGCCATAGCAACCAAAGAGAGATAGTTAATTTTTTATATTATTCGGCCCTATTGACGCTTTATTTGATGCTTGACGATTTATTCCAATTTCATGACTCATTGGTATCTCAGTATCTTGGATTGAATGAAAAGGTGGTCTACCTGATTCTGGGCGTTGCGGTATCGGCTTATCTACTCACTTTTAAAGCGCTTATTTTGAAAACAAATTACTATTTTTTATTGTTGGCGTTAGTATTTCTTGGTTTTTCTGTTGTCATTGACGCTATTCTTCCGCCAGAGTTGTGGCGGCTTCTTGGTCATTGGGAATATTTTATCGAAGACGGTGCAAAATGGTTAGGAATTGTAGCTTGGTGTAGTTACTTCGTGAATACATCACATCAATTTCTGGAGAGTGAATTCAGCTCAACAGATCCATTCAAACGGATGCTAGTACCTAGCGCCGCTGATGGCGGCATTGGTGGTGAACTTGGGGTTAATCAAAGTCTTTTGCAATGTAAGCGGTCAATTAAGCGGTGGAGCCCGATATCATCAAGCTTTTAGATCGGCATGCCAAGGTAATAAATCACTT
>NZ_JBEOPP010000099.1:0-7191 GCF_040310185.1 Shewanella sp. T24-MNA-CIBAN-0130
ATAAAAGGCTGAACAAGAGGTTTTATTGGCAATTTATTCTGCGGCAAATAACTGCGGGTTTGCGTCGGCACTAACATGGTACGAGCTTACAAATGATTGAGCAACACTACAGCCATGTAGTGCCTAAGATGTTCACTCGCGAACTATCAGGTGTTGAAATTAGAAAGTCGAAACCTAAAAAAACCACTAGCACGCCAGCAGCTTTAGCTAAAAGCAATGCAATGCAATGCAATGCAAGACTAGCAAAACAGCTTAAAGAGTGGGGGCTTGAGTTTAAAGCAAGAGGCTGTATTTAAGAGCCTTGATTTATTTTCATTCAAGACTATATATCACATTCTAATTATACTATAACTTCAACTTACCAATTAATTATAATTACTGATCTTTTTTTATTGGCATTACTTTTATTTCACTAAGAATCGCATTTCTTGGTATTGAATAGGAGTCACTACTATCCTTAGCAGAGCTGAAAATTAATTTATTAGAAAGAGAAGCAACAACCCATACATCCCGTAAAATAAAAACCTTACTATCAGCTGAAACATCAATTTTATAAGCACTCTTATTTATCGCTACTAAGTTTTTTGCTTCAACAGCATAGGAACTACTATAACTACCGACGCCAAGTGCTGACATTATGTTAGTGGAAGCTTTATCTGCAAAAACATATAGCAAAATCCATATAGCAATAAAAGCAACAGGCATATATGAAATAATCTTTGAAGATTTAGAAACTACAGCACCAGCTGCCGCCGCACTATACAAAATGATAACAATAGATAAAATTATAAACTGGAAAGCTTTATTTTCTTCTATGTATATAGTGACTTGTAAGAAAACGGATAAAGAAAAAACAAGTAAACTATATGCAAGCCCTAAAGCAACATAGACGATACCTATTGTTTTTAATGTATTTTTAATATTATCTAACTCTGGACCTCCATGTTTGATGTAAAATAAGGCTGTAATAAGTAAACATAAAGAAAGAAAATACAGCCAATAATAATCAATACTGAACATTTTCCACATGTAAAATAAGAAAGAAATCAAAGGAAATATAAATACAATTATAAATACAAATGAAAATTGAGATCGCGGTGAATTACTCTTCCATTTAACAAAATCATTTCTTAAACAAAACTCAACAATAGCAGGTACTAAAAGCATCATGAATATTAAGCTAAAAGAAACGGAAACAGAATATAATGCAATTGTGAGCAAAACTTGAGGGGAACTGATTACAGAGGTAATTTCATTGCTAAACCCTATCTTTTCTAAATAACTCCACGTAACTGCAGTCCCAATGAATAAACAAGCAGTAAATGATAGTGACAATATTTTTAAGGTAACATCTAACTTTAAATTGATCCGATTAATCATTAATACCCTTTAATTACATCTCTAATGGAAACTACGTAATACTTCTGTACATACTTTGTTAGCTAAAGCCTATTCATACCATAAAACGAACATAAGTAGTTAATTATAGTTTGAATTTTTATTACAGACGATCAATTTAGTTGCCAATTTAATCGTCGTATTACACATAAACAACTACTACCATATTTTTTGAGATAGATGAAACCTAAAACTTAACGATAATGATTATTATCATTAAGTTGGCAAGCCATTGGTAAACCGTGTGTTTTATGGCTCATTCAGGTCCAACCTCACAATAACCGTAAGTTACAGCCACTTCACGATAGGCCATAAATAAGCTCTATTGGATGAACCAAGAGACTTTAGCCTATTTGCCACTCTATAGCGGTCAAGTGTGAGCATAATGATTATCATGAAGTCAGAGGGTAATCCCTCCACAATAAATTTCACTAAGCAGTAGAGCTAGGAATTGAAGATTTTCGTTATCATGATTTGAGACATGAGGGATCAAGTAAATTGTTTGAAAAAGGCTACTCCATCGAAGAAATATCCCAAGTGACAGGTCATAGAAGCTTAAACATTTTGTAACTGGTATAAGTAAATAATTTCCACAAAATCTTCATAGATATTGATTAAATATAGCAGCCTAAGTCTTAATCTTAATCTTTTAGTTATTTCTTATTAAAGAAATGATGCAGGAAAGCTGCAGAACCAGTTATTAACAATGCAGCCAGCAGAAAAAGACCGAGAGAGAATTCCTCCTTAAAGGCACTCCTTCCAAGTCCAAGTCCTGCAACCAAAAAAGTTGAAGCGACACCAAAGATAATTGAAGTAGCGACACTCTGCTTAGAGCGGATTTCTATTAAGGTAGAATACTCTTTGTGTTCAACATCAATCTCTTTATCATCATGCCCGCTTTCTTTTGTTGTTGGTGTAAAAGTTAAAGTCGAGCATGTCTGTCTTGTGGATGACTCTTTCACAGTTAGTGGAATGATTTGACGATCAAATTGTACTGTCGACTCAAGAGGTGAAATACAGTGAAATTCGATTTCATCACTACTATTCTCTAACTGAATTTTACAAGAGTTTATTATCGGATTTGCTGTTGCAATTTTTACATGATATCGCTTGCCTTGGGTAAACTCATAATATGATGCCTTGTTAGTCTTATCATATTTTAGTTTAATGATTGCGCAGTCTTGATCACGAACTTCTTGAATATAAGTGAATACTTTATCAGTAAAAGAAGTGAGTATGCTCTCAACGGTTTCTTTCCAAGTGAGAACAGCACTATCTTCCAACTCTAACGTGGTAAAAAACTTGTTAGTAGGCATCACGTTTTGATCATTACTCTCAGAAATCCTAGCTTTCCAAAATTTCCCAAGCTGCATGTAGATATGACAAACATCAGTATCATTATCAATCTGAATGTTTACTATCTTAGCCTTTCGAATAGGCACATTCTCTACGCAATTGGAAACACTATCTAATGAATTACCGACTGTGAAGAAAATTAGTACCTCTTTACCATACTGAGCCTCGGGTGCGATAAGTACGGCTTCTTCAACATACTTTCTTTTATAACGAAAATGCACGATATGAGCATCTGGAAGGTTAACCGTTCTGTATATGTCGGCTTTATACAATTCTCGACTATCAGAGCTAAATGCGCAGATCATTTCATTCATTAGCATGCATCCTTAAGCTTGTGTTCCCACCGAATTTTTACTTTGGAGTAAATCTCTAAGTCAGCTCGTTCAATACCATCAGCTTTTGTTTTATCCGTCCAACGGTTATGTGGTTTTACCACACCCATCGGCTTCCATCCAGCCCCTCTCATTGAAGCTCCTGACTCTTCATCTAGAGTGTAAGTAATGATCTTTTGCCCTCCCATTATTTCCCATATTTTCCTGCACTTTGCAACCAAGAAACTGCAAGTTCCCTTAGGAGCAAGAGGCTTAACGCAAAGTCTCGTAATTTCCAACGTAACCCCATCCATATATGTGGCAGAAACAGGGTTACCAGCAATCAGAACTCCCACTACATTCCCATTATGATCAACAGCTGATAGCGCCCACTTCCCAGAATTCCTAGCTGTAGGCCTGTGGTGTCTATGGTAGTTTTTTACGAATTCGTTAGCAGTTTTAATGGTAATCGGTTGTGTGAAAACAATTTTTGCCATTGGGTTCAATTAGTTATTTCGCGTGTGTATACATTACACTGAATAACATGACAACAATAGTGACGCCAATCCAACTTCTCAACTTTTTGATTAAGCATCAGAAAAGTAATTACATCATTTACCTAAAGCTGTTCATGCCTTAGTTCAAGCTCACTAACTCTTTACAAGTTTTTCCATCAATACCATGATAATTGTCGTTACCATTAAGTTGACTTTAATCTCTTCCTTTTGGCAAAAAAAATAAGAGGTGGTAGTCAATTCAAACACTTAACACCTCACAATACGTCAATTAGCTGACCGCGAAAACTGTTAGACCGATGTGCATTATCACGCTAAATTAAATCTAGCTACCAGCATTTTACCCACTTTCAACGAGCGCCAGTTTCTTATCAATCTATCGATAGTTACTCGCTGGCGAGTTCGAGAGTCTACGCAAGTATCCCCAAAATCAACCTGGTGATGCTTTGAGTCCAACATGCCCTCTATTAGTTCAGCTTCATCTAACTCTGCAGCTAGCATCAAAGGTGTATAGCCAAGCATTGCGGTATCATGCTTAGCATTAGGATTCGCGCCATGCTCAATCAAGAGCTTAGCAATGTCTCTAAAACCTTCCGCCGTTGAATATTTAGCAATGTTTCTCTTTCCATATTCTTTACATTCCTCAATAATTTCACAAAACATGGGATCATTCTCTTGTTCTAACATCACCCGTTTTAAGTGCTGAAGATCATGGGGAAGCAATCCTGCACCATAAGCTCTGGCAGATTGCAGGCTCATCTCGGAATACTTCATGCTCTCACTTTGAGAAGTCTTCAATTGAGACCTGGTATGATGGGAAATAAGCCCAATTGCCGTATAAAGCGGTGTCTCCCCAATGATATCGTGCCTTCTATCTACAGAGGCTCCCATCTGAAGTATTTTCTTCACAATGTCTGGCCGCCCGGTCTGAACAGCACACCCAAGAGGAGACAATTTTCTCTTGTCTGTCAGCGCATCCAACACGCTTTTCTTGTGAGGATATTGGCTCAATAAATAGAATGCCTCGTTACACATTGAGTTCAATGGCGTCAAATTGACCTGCATCTCTTGTATTGCCATCAAAATAGCAGACTCATTGCTCGAAGAAAGCTTATTAACATCCGCTCCAGCATCCATCAAGGCTGATACCAACTCAATATCACCCAGCATAGCAAAGTAAACGAGCTGGGGCATTTTCTTGATAAGTCCGCCATTCATACCCACAGATAGCATCTTATTCGGCTTGTTAATATCTAGTTTATTACTCGTTTCATCTATCATCCAAACGCCACAATTGTGGTGTTGATTCTCAGGATAATCTGCCCCAGTAAAAAAGGATTCCTTAGTAAAATATGTATCAAAATACTTGCTAAATGCAGAGATCTCCCAGTTGTCAATATCTTGGGGCTTAGTCTTAAATGCATCATTACTTAGGTCTGGCGGCATAAAGTCGATTTTCATCACCACGGCCATTCGTCGCAGTCGGTTGATAAAACTTTTGTCAGGTTTTGGAGCTCGACACGCCGCTACAATTGCCTCGACAATTATTTTCTCAGCGTTCTCGCCCTGCCTGTATATGACCTGTTCAAACGCAAGCTTGTAGTCTTCAATGGCCTCAGTTAGCTTTCCTGAATGCAGGTTATAACGAGCTTTCACCCAATGGTAGTAGTAGGTAGTCTCATTATTAACATCAAGATCTAGTTGCTGTTTCCTCAGACCTTTTAGCATCTCTAAGCATTGCTCTTGAACACCTGTAGTTTTTGGCGCTCTTAGACGAAGTAATTCAAACAACTTTAAGGCCATTGGCATAGTAGCCTGATATTTGGCTGCTCCCTGGTATATGAGCCTCGATAGGCTTTCGACTAATACAGTCAAACACTCTTTTGGCGAGTGTTCTTTTAGCATTGCTAGGTCGGTGTACCCACTACGATAGAAAAAATAGTCCCATAGTCTTGCGGTAATCAAGCGAGCCTTGAACGTTCCCCAGCTATTGCCACTTTCCCATTGCTTCCCCAAAGAGGCAATGCTGGTAAGCTCAGGTAATTCTGAACCTGGTCCTAAAGACCAGATGCGTAATCGCTCTTTTTGATATTCAGAGCTATTGATAATAAATTGTTGCCACTCAGTTGAGCCGTTCAATTTTTCTAGGACAATGGACATCAGTGCTTTATCACTACGAGCGACATCTCGAGGTGATAGCCTCATGCCATCCAGAACATCCGTACATATTTCAGCTATAGTGAACGTCATAAAGAATCGGTCTAAAAACCGCCTGGATACTTCTATATTGACGCCATCCAGTGGTACGTTTTTTATCAATTTCAGATAACTATCCGTAATGCATTCGAATTGCTCTAAAACATGATCAGCAAAGTAAATGTTTACATACTTACTCAGCGGATCATGAATTAGCGCTTTCTTTAATGATTCGAGGTGATACGGGTTAATTTCAGCGTTCTTACACGCATCATCGATTTTCTTCCCAGCCAGGTTCTTCGTTCCTAAACCTTTGGAAAACTCCCTAAGCAGGTATTGAACTGAGTAATAAGGTGTGTCGATTGTTTTACTAGTCATACTGAACGTTCAATGTCCTTTGTTGTTGCAATATTTTGGCGTAGGCGTAATAGAGAAGGTGGACTGTTTGCCCACCTTCTGTACTCTATTTACTATTTTTAGCAGCTGCTGCCTGTGCTCTTGCCGTGAAACTACCTTTAGCCACTTGCCCGCCATTTGCTTTAGCTTGTCCGCTTTGAATGCGTGCTGCTGCCGATGGTGTCATTGGTGCTGATTTAGATTTAGACATGTTCATTTCTCCTTGTTGTTTGAACACACATAAACTATCAAGGAAGCAAAACTCACGCAGCTTGGTAAGTGGAGAGTTTTTTTATTATTATAATTACTCTTTGCTATCAGTTTGTTGCGTGCTTACGATGTTTGTAGTGCTAACTTAAAAGGTAACAGAATCAGACTTTTCCCATTAGCACAGGTATAGAAAGCCAGACGTTCAACATTCGCTCGACTCCTGGTTCTAACTCAACTAGAGGCATAAACAAGATCAAAAGATCTAACTTAGAGATTTCAATCAGGCGCCGGATAGATACCACGTTAATAACGATTACCATTAAGTTAGTTTCGGCGCTTGCTACCAATCCAAATCATTTAAAGATTTAATATCGGATTTCTTTTTCCAATGCGTCTGCATCTTTCTATTTACAAATATTTGGTTGATATCTAAATGCCGGAATTCACTTCTTGATTTTTTGTCATCTCCATCAACCCCCTTGCCATGCTTCGTTGTCACCGTAATGTAGCCACAACTATGGAGTTTTCTAAGAGATTTTATCATCGACTCGTTTGTCATAAATATATGATGCTTATTCAGTTCCTGCTGCAAATTTTTAAAAGGCGCTTCGGAATCATAAACATTCCCACACTGTGAATATTGAAAATCGACTTTAGCTTTAGGCTGCTCTGACTTTGCAGTCCAAAAAAAAGCCCCTCCCAGCAGTTTTGTTGTCTCCCAAAGTATCAAGTGTGTAATGGTCTAATGAAACTGTAGAGATTTATAGCTTAAAATAAGCAAAATCTTAAAGGTATTTATTATGATTAGA
>NZ_JBEOPP010000100.1:0-6676 GCF_040310185.1 Shewanella sp. T24-MNA-CIBAN-0130
TACACCCGAGTGGACTCGAACCACCGACCCCTACCATGTCAAGGTAGTGCTCTAACCAGCTGAGCTACGGGTGTATTGTATGAATTTGACTATTTATACTCTGTCAGAAGAGTGGTACACCCGAGTGGACTCGAACCACCGACCCCTACCATGTCAAGGTAGTGCTCTAACCAGCTGAGCTACGGGTGTATTACTTATTTTTAATAAAATCAAAAACTTTAAAACATCTCGCTTCAAAGTGGATGCTATAGTAAGTGGGATAGCCTATAGCTTGCAAGCAAAAAAACCATTTTTATATCTAAATGGTGATTTGCTGTGCAACTTGCTTCAAGGTTAAGCAATGTTAAATGGTTAACCTTGGTAATTTTCATAATTTAGCCTATCTGACTAAATACCAAACCTTTCTTTTGAATGTACTTTAATCTTATTGCAAATAAAATTGCCGCCGATGTTAATCCTGCAATTAACCCAATCCAAAATCCATGAGCGCCCATGGCAGGTCGAACAATGTCAGTATATCCCAACACATAACCTATGGTCATGCCAATACACCAATACGAAAACAAGGTAATGTAAAACGCACTTCGAGTGTCTTTATAGCCTCTTAGCGCTCCTGCGGCGACAACTTGGATGGAGTCGGATATTTGATAAAATGCAGCAAGCATCATCAAGCTACCCGCTAAGGTAACCACTTCAGGATTATCATTATAGAGTAATGCGATCTCATGCCTAAAGGTCACCGTCAGTAGGGCGGTAAACACGGCCAAGACTAAAGACAAACCTAATCCAACTTTAGCGACAAGCGCTGATATCTCAGGTTGACCGCGACCAAGGTAATAACCAATACGAATAGACACCGCAATACCAATAGATAATGGCAGCATAAATATGATTGAAGAGAAGTTAAGGGCTATTTGATGACTCGCCACTACATTGGCGCCAAGAGGCGCTAAAAATAACGCGATGACGGCAAATAGGCTGACTTCAAAAAATAATGCCATTGCAATTGGCATCCCCAGCTTTGTCATCGCCCACATGTTAGCTAAGTGCGGACGATAAAACTGTTTAAACGGTTCCAGCTCTTTAAAGGTTTTATCGACTAACATGTAAATGATCATGGCGGCTAACATAGCCCAAAACACAAGCGCTGTAGCTACACCACAACCCGCACCGCCCATTGCTGGAATACCAAAACCACCATAAATAAACACGTAATTGGCGGGTATATTGACGGCTAATCCAATAAAGCCAATCACCATCGTTGGCATAGTATAAGAAATACCCTCACTGCAACCGCGCAGTACTTGATACAACACGAAGGCCGGAGCGCCCCACAAAATAGCATCAATATAACCAACCGTTAACGCATGCAGCTTGGGTTCTAAATTCATTAGTTCGAGTAAATAAGTAGAAGATGTGAGAAAGAACATCACACCAATACCACCAATTATGGCAATATATCCAGCCTGAAACAGTATCGCGGGAATGGCTTGCTGATTATTTGCACCATGATATTGTGCAAATACTGGCGTAAAAGACATGAGTAAACCTTGAACAAATAAGATTGCAGGTAACCAAAGACTGGTGCCCACAGCAACTGCAGCCATGTCTACTGCGCTGACGCGGCCAGCCATAACGGTGTCAATAAAGCCCATCATGGTCTGAGTCACTTGTGCAATCAGTACCGGCAGCGCTAATTTTATCAAGCGTGAAATTTGAAACCCTGTATTATTCATTAAAAAACCTATAACGGAACGAGATAAAATATGTTTACTGGTATAGTTCAAGCCACTTGTGAGGTGGTCTCAATTAACAATGCTACAGGTCTTAAAACCTTTGAAATCGCTATGACGCCAGAGTTAACACAAGGATTAGTAACAGGTGCTAGCGTAGCCAATAATGGTGTTTGCCTTACTGCTACCAAGATACTAAATGATAAGGTTTTTTTCGATGTAATGGAAGAGACATTAGCCGTAACTAACCTAGGTAATACCAATGTCGGTGATAGGATAAACATTGAACGTTCGTTAACGTTTGGGTCCGAAATCGGTGGGCATATTTTATCAGGTCATGTGCATACTCTGGCCACAGTAAAAGCCGTGAGTAACACCGACGAGCACTATAATATAGAACTGCAAGTTAATCCGCAGTGGATGAACTACATATTTTATAAAGGCTTTGTTGGAATTAACGGCTGTAGCTTAACGGTTGGTAAGCTCACTGACAATGGATTTATGCTGCATTTAATTCCTGAAACGTTAAAGCTGACCAATTTGGACGATTGCACCGTTGGCAGTAGGATTAATATCGAAATTGACAGTCAAACGCAGGTTATCGTTGATACCGTTGAGCGCATTTTGGCTAATAAGCAACTTGCGTAAATAAGCCACTCGTCATAAAGTGCCATAACTTGCTTGCTTCGCAGATTAAGCAGGCAAGTGCTATGGATTAATAAATTTGTTCATCGTCTGAATCGATATGAAGTTCTATTTTTCTACGATTATCATCTAGATGCATCCGAATGTGGATTGGATTACAACAAATACGACAGTCGTCATAATATTCTTGATCTCCTGAACTGGCATCTAAAGTGACATATTGATTATGCCCGCAATGGGGGCAACAAATGGCGCGCGAAAGCAGTCTCATAACTAATACTCCTCACTGACTCGTTATTAATAAGTATAGTGAGCATTTAGCATTTTGGATCATTCCTATGAATGATTCTATCAAATCAAAATAATTTTCATTCAAGATGAAGATTAATGACATTTTATTTAATAATATTGCTTATAATCAGATAGTAATGCTATCAATATAATTCACTGGTAATTAAATCGGTAATTAAATCGCCACATTGTATAAACAGTGACTGCGGCGCAGCGACTCGATCGAGATTGCACTCGTTAAATAATCGCTAATAACATTAGCCAGCTTCTTTTCATTTAATTTAGCAAAAAACACCATTTATACCTGTTATTCATCCCGTCATGGTTGCGCCATAATCCGCTTATCACATAGAATAGAGACCTGCGTTTTTGGGTAACTAAGACTCCTGTACTGTCTTGATTTCATTAGCGTGTCACTCGTTCAAAAAGAACATACTTAATTACCATGTGGCCCTACGTGTGGGTCACCACTGGACAAGGAATTTTCATGCCTATTATTACATTGCCTGATGGCAGCAAACGTGAGTTTGCCAATCCTGTATCGACTCTTGATGTTGCATTAGACATCGGCCCTGGTTTAGCTAAAGCGTGTATTGCTGGCCGAGTAAATGGTGAGCTAAAAGATGCAACAGACTTAATCACTGCAGATTCAGAGTTAGCTATCATTACGGCTAAAAACGAAGAGGGTGTTGAAATTCTTCGCCATTCTTGTGCCCATTTATTAGGTCACGCGATCAAACAAATGTGGCCTGAAACCAAAATGGCGATTGGCCCTGTAATCGATAACGGATTTTATTACGACATCGATTTAGATCATAAGCTGACGCATGAGGATATCGAAGCCTTAGAAAAGCGCATGCTTGATTTAGCAAAAACTAACTACGATGTGGTTAAAGAAGTTGTGTCTTGGCAACAGGCTCACGATGCATTTAGTGCTCGTGGCGAAGAATATAAAGTTGCCATTCTTGATGAAAATATCAGTAAAGACGCAACACCTGCGCTGTATAACCACGAAGAATACATTGATATGTGTCGTGGACCGCATGTACCTAACATGCGTTTTTGTCAGCATTTTAAATTGATGAGTGTTGCTGGTGCATACTGGCGTGGTAACTCAGATAACAAAATGCTACAACGTATATATGGTACTGCTTGGGCAGATAAAAAAGCGTTGAAAACCCATTTAGTGCGCTTAGAAGAAGCCGCTAAGCGTGACCATCGTAAAATTGGTAAGCAATTAGATTTGTACCACATGCAAGAAGAAGCACCTGGAATGGTGTTTTGGCATAACGATGGTTGGAGCATATTTTTGGAGCTTGAGAAGTTCATTCGCCAAAAGCTAGGTCAATACACTTATCAAGAAGTGAAAGGCCCACTGATGATGGATCGTGCATTGTGGGAACGTTCTGGCCACTGGGATAAATACGCAGATGCCATGTTCACGACTAACAGCGAAAACCGTGAATACGCTATTAAGCCAATGAACTGCCCAGGACATGTACAGATTTTTAACCAAGGGTTAAAATCTTATCGAGACTTGCCATTACGTATGGCTGAATTTGGTTGTTGTCATCGTAACGAACCATCAGGTTCACTTCACGGTTTAATGCGCGTACGTGGTTTTACCCAAGACGACGCTCATGTTTTTTGTACTGATGATCAAGTTCAACAAGAAGTGAGTGCATGTATCCAAATGGTATATGACACATACGCGACATTTGGTTTCGACAACATCGAGGTTAAACTGTCAACGCGCCCTGAAAAACGTATTGGCGACGATGACATGTGGGACCGCGCTGAAGAGGCATTAAAGCAAGCACTTGCCAATAATAATATTGAATTTGAAATATTACCCGGTGAAGGTGCGTTTTATGGCCCAAAAATCGAATTTACTTTGCATGACTGTTTAGATCGTGCATGGCAATGTGGTACAGTACAACTCGATTATGCATTACCGAATCGTTTAGGCGCGACTTATGTCGCAGAAGACAACAGTCGCCAGACGCCAGTAATGATCCATCGTGCTATTTTAGGTTCTTTAGAACGTTTCATAGGTATCTTGATAGAAGAATACGCGGGTAAATTTCCAACATGGCTTGCTCCAACGCAAGTGGTTGTAATGAATATTACCGATAAACAAGCTGTTTATGTTGAAGAAATCGTTAAATTCTTCAAAGAACAGGGTATTCGGACATCTTTTGACTTGAGGAATGAGAAAATAGGCTTTAAGATACGCGAACACACTCTAAGACGTGTGCCTTATTTATTGGTCGTTGGTGATCAAGAAATGGAAAATAAGGAAGTAGCGGTGCGTACACGTGACGGTATCGATTTAGGCAAGTTAAAACTAGAAGATTTCGCCGCGATGATACGTCAACAGATTTCGCTCCGTAGTCTCAAATTGTTGGAGGAATAGGTCATAAAGATCAAAAGAACAGCAGGGCGACAGCCGGCCCCTAATAGAATCAATGATGAAATCACTGGTGTACCTGAAGTCCGTTTATCAGGTTTAGATGGTGAACCAATTGGTATATTAAGTATAAAAGAAGCTCAGAACGTTGCAGATGAAGCCGGAGTTGATCTTGTCGAGATCAGTCCCAATGCTGAGCCTCCTGTCTGTCGCATCATGGACTACGGTAAGTTCCTTTTTGATAAAGCGAAAGCTCAAAAGGAACAAAAGAAGAAGCAGAAACAGGTCCAGGTTAAGGAAATTAAATTCCGACCTGGAACTGATGATAACGACTATCAGGTAAAACTACGCAACCTGATTCGTTTTCTAGAAGATGGGGACAAAGCGAAAATTACGCTGCGTTTCCGTGGTCGCGAAATGGCACACCAAAACCTAGGTATGGATCTTTTGAACCGTATCAAGGCCGATTTGGAACCGTATGCGGTTGTCGAATCTTTCCCTAAAATGGAAGGTCGTCAAGCAATTATGGTGCTAGCACCTAAAAAGAAATAGTAGGGCAACCTAAAGTAGTAAAAGTCTCTTGAGGCTTTTGCTCGCCTTACGTTTATTAACGTCCCAATGCGGAGTTTTAGAAATGCCTAAAATGAAAACAGACAAGGGTGTAGCGAAGCGTTTTAAGAAAACCGCTAATGGTTTCAAGCGCAAGCAAGCACACTTACGTCACATTTTGACCAAGAAAAGCACTAAGCGTAAGCGTCACTTACGTGCTAAATGTTTAGTTGCTAAGTCTGACGTTCCAGCAATCGCGCGTCAATTACCATACGCTTAATTTAGGAGTTTAGAAAATGCCAAGAGTTAAGCGTGGTGTAACCGCACGTGCTCGTCACAAGAAAGTTTTAAAATTAGCTAAAGGTTATTATGGCGCTCGTAGCCGTACTTACCGTGTTGCTGTTCAGGCAGTAACAAAAGCTGGTCAATATGCTTACCGTGATCGTCGTCAGAAAAAACGTCAATTCCGTCAGTTATGGATTGCACGTATTAATGCAGCGTCTCGTCAAAATGGTCTGTCTTACAGCCGTTTCATTAACGGCTTGAAAAAGGCGTCTATTGAAATCGATCGTAAGATTTTGGCTGACATCGCTGTTTTCGACAAAGTTGTTTTTGCAATTTTAGTTGAAAAAGCAAAAGAAGCGTTAAACTAAGTAATTAGTTGGTCGCTTTAAAAAGAGGAGCCTTCGGGTTCCTTTTTTTATATCTGCTACAAAGTAAGCTTCTTGCCATACAATGCCTCTCACCATTTCATGCCTGCCACTTTCAGAGGTGATCTCAACTACAGACATGATAGTTGATAGAACAATACCATTGAGCATACTTCGATCTATTTATATCCCAAACTTGTGATTTATTAATCAGACACCTCTACTCGTCAAACACTGCAATATTGTCAATGGATCCAATGCGGTTAGCCCGACAAAGAACTATTTTATGTTTATTTACTATCGCAAGTTAAAGTTCGTTAGCTATTAGGCGACAATTAACTTGGCCGGTTCGCGACAACTAGCTTGTCCGGTTTTGGTAAGCTCTAGGCATACATAAT
>NZ_JBEOPP010000101.1:0-5922 GCF_040310185.1 Shewanella sp. T24-MNA-CIBAN-0130
GAAGGTCGTTTCAAATCTCAAGCTCTGCTTGATGAAGCCGCAGTATTAGCCTGTATGGCCTACGTTGATTTAAACCCAGTCAGAGCTAACATGGCTGCAACTCCAGAAACCTCAGATTACACCAGTATTCAGCGCCGTATAAATTCAGCGATGAAAGGCGAGCAACCACCAGAGCTATTACCGTTTGTGGGTAATGAACGACTCAACATGCCTAACGGGCTCATGTTCAGCGTGAAAGACTACATCGTCTTAGTTGAAGATACCGGTCGGATTATTCGAGAAGATAAACGTGGCGCCATTAGTTCAAGCAGTCAGGACATACTGAATAGGCTAAACATCCCCGCAGAGAATTGGCTTAAAATCACTACAGAGTTTGGTACATTATTTAAAGGCGCTGTCGGCGCATTACCTGCCTTAACCGAATACTGTGAGCATTTAGACCGAAAACGACGACAAGGCGCGGCAAATTGTCAGCGCTGGCTGTGCGCTTAAGTCATAATCCCCAATCAAATTACAATTCATCTTACACTTGATGACTATCAAGTTTTCCTGCTGTGCCGAATTTTGAAAAAGACTGGCAAACCAGTTGCTTAGCGCTAATTTTTTAGTCATATCGATAGGGATAGGTGAGTTGAGCATATCGACTATACCTCTCGCCAAAGCCATGAAAACGAGTTATGTTATTTGTTAAAAAATGGGTGGCTTAGTTTTTATTATTCAAAGGCGAGTAACAAATTGATCGAGTCGTTGTCTTTCATTACCGTATTTATAAAAACTACAGGTTTAGCTATGCTGGCTATTGGCGGGCTTTGGGCTTCTGGATTGAGCTTCGAAAGTATTTCCATTGTGCCCCAAGAAACCTCGTCAACTCGCTTTCTTTGTTAACAGACTCTTCGTACTAGAGCTGTCATCTAGCCAGGTATATGGACCACAGTGAACTCCTCGTGGCTTTATCTTCGCTCGGATCAAAGGTTTTTGCCTATTTATTGAAGCTCACCCAGCTAAAGGAAGGTGAGCTTCAATAAACAAAATCATGCTGAGGTAAGCTAGGCTCATGACAATATCATCGATAAATACCCACCGATTAGTGCTAGAACGGTCGTGAATGCATAGCTCACTGGATAGGGGACTGCGGCAACTGAACTGTGCGATTCTTCCATGATTGCATTTAGGCTTGGAGTGCTGTTTCGTCCTCCTGCCGCGGCGCCGTCTGAGATTATTGTATTCAGACCAAATACCTTTATCCCGATCCAGAAGGCAACAAGTGGTGGAATAAGCGCCCCTGCAATACCGATTAGTACAATCCATAGAATCGTGTCGCCTCCAAAGGCTGTCATGACCTTAGATCCTACGTTGGCGGCTAAAACAGCAACAAAGGCATTTAAGCCGAAGTCTTGTAGAAAGCTACGCGCCCCTTCATTTACGGGGCCGCCAAAGTTTGGGTTTCGGCTTCTAAAATAACTTACTCCTATGCCTGCCATAATAACGCCTGCTGATGTTCCTAACGCAAAAGGGATGCCTGATATAGTGATTGTGATTACCCCCACTAGATAGCCGACCAACATGGCAAACGCAAGGTAAATGACCTCCGATTTCATCGTGAATAGGATTGCATGACCGCCCAGTTGCTTTGCCGCTCTTTGGATAGCAGCATCAGGGCCGTTCAGACGCATAACATCACCGAATAGAACGTCGGTCTTAGGACCGAGAGGCAACTCGTTGCCAGCCCGAAACATTGCTTGGACTGTAACGCCAGCCGACAGCTGCAAACGAAGTTCGTCTAGGCTTTTTCCCGATATTTTGTGCGATCCCATAGTGACATCTGCAACCTCAATGGGTACATTTCGTGCCTGCGGGTCGTCTGATTCTAGGCCGATTAACTTGCCTTCCGTCTCGATCAAGTCGTGCACATCGGCACGCACTGTGATTATGTCATCTTTTTGAACTGTGGGGTCAGTTGTCATATTCAGGATCTTGCCATCACGAACTACGCGTAGGATGGGCACTTCCGGAAAGTCTTTAGCCAGTTGCGACAAGGTGCGGTCGATAAAGCTTTTGTGGGTGACGGTAAATGCACGAAGGCCAATAGACGTGAAGGTCATTGTTAATGCACCCGGAGCTCCGGGCACTGGATCGGTCCCACCTCCGCTAAAATCAGTTTCAGCTAGCTTTGCCTCGGCAACGGCGTCATAGCCAAAAATGCGCGGTAGATAGCGGATCAACATAATGGTCAATACAGTAGACAGAACATAGCTGATTGCATAAGCGGCGGCCATATTAGCACCGACCTGTTGCACTGACATGCCATCAGGTGGAATGAAGGCTCCGCTAGTTAACGCATCCTGACCGACACCCAAGATTGCGGTGATCGTATAACTTCCTGAGATCAGTCCCGTTGCATAGCCCGGGGCAAGACCGGCCAGCATTGCACCAAAAAAACATATAACCCAGTTTAGACTCCAGACAATAAAGCCGATCACAAGAAATGCTAGTCCGCCTTTTCGCAAACCAGAAAAAAATTGTGGGCCGACTTTGAGCCCAAGTGCATACATGAAAAGTAGCAGCATAAACGATGACAGTACGCCTGGAATTGAATAGGCGATGCCATAAGCAGCCTGTGCAATCATCGAAAATAATACCCCGATCAGTAGTGTGCCAGCCGTTGAGCCCAGAGATATAGTCTTGAGACTGAACTTCCCGATCAGTGTCCCCAATGCAAGCGACAACAGTATGAAGGCAATAGGCTGGTTGTCCAACAGCTGAAAAAAGCCGTGAAAACCCGCCTCGGTTACCGGTTTTATCGTATCGAATACTTGCTCGATAGCCCCACCTGAGCTAGATATCGTATTTTGAGCTGATGCCGGACAGGCTACAAATAGCAGTGGTAGAGTGATAATACCGACGACCGTTTTTAAGATCGACTTAATATATTGTATTGATTTATCCATGATTAAATCCTGGCTTCGCTGTTGAGTTTGGCACCGGATTTTTTACAAGATGGTCTATCGCAGATATTATATCGTCAAGCAGCAGTTGTACCAGATCATGGCTGACACCGTGCCGAATCAAAATCCGCTGAACTATGGTGTTTTGACGGTTCGAAGGTAGAGGGTAAGATGCAATCTGCCATCCCTTCATCCGCACCCTGTCCGATAGATCATAAAGTGTGAAACCTTGCTTCTCGTCTTTCAGCTTGTAGGCTACGGCAGGAAGACCGCCGTGACCGTCATAGATCATATCGAAAAATCCAAGTGTCGCCAATTGTTTAGCCAACCACTGAGCAGTATCCGAACAGGTCTGTTGAATAGCTGTATAACCTTCCATACCCAGGCGCAAGAAGTTATAATATTGGGCTATGATCTCGCCGCCTGGTCGTGAGAAATTCAGCGCAAAGGTAGGCATGTTGCCGCCAAGGTAATCGACATAGAAAACCAATTCCTCTGGTAGATCTTCCTGTGTTGCCCAGATCGCCCAGCCAACACCTAGCGGTGCGAGACCGTATTTATGACCGGATGCATTGATTGACTTGACTCTATCTATCTGGAAATCCCAGACTAGGTCGCGCTGAATGAAGGGGGCTATAAAACCACCTGAGGCAGCGTCCACATGGATTGGAATGTCGAGTCCAAACTCACGCTCGATCGCATCTAATTCAAGACTCAGAGCCTCTACTGGTTCATAGACACCAGTGAAGGTGACTCCGAGAGTCGCCACGACACCGATAGTGTTTTCGTCACAATATTTTCGTAGGTCCTCGGGTTTTAACCCAAGCGCATCGCCCTCTAATGGTACTTCCCGAATCTCGACATCGAAATAACGTGCGAATTTCTTCCAGCAAATCTGCACAGGGCCGGTCACGATGTTTGGCTTACTTGAGTCCTTGCCCTCAGCTTCACGGCGCTTACGCCATTTCCACTTGAGGGCTAGACCGCCTAGCATTGCCGCCTCACTAGACCCGGTTGTCGAGCATCCAATCGTTTCCTGTGATTTATGTGCATGCCAAAGATCCGCAAGTATATGAACACAGCGTTTCTCTATTTCGGCTGTTTGTGGGTATTCGTCCTTGTCGATCATGTTCTTGTCAACCGCGTCTGTCATTAGCTGCTTGACCTCGTCCTCGACCCAAGTTGTACAAAATGTAGCTAGGTTTTGACGAGAATTTCCGTCGAGCATGAGTTCATCGTGGACAAAAGCATAAGCAATGCGAGGTTCGGTCCGACCTTGCGGCATTTGATACTTAGGTAAGCTTTCTTGTGAGGCATTGGTTGCATAGATATCTAGTAGGCTGGATTGATCGTTTTGTTTTACTTTATGAATGGGCATGGTTAGTTCCTCGGTTGTAAAGGTACGTTAGAGGCAGGGGAGGTGATCTTGTGCCGTTGGAGCAAAGAAGATTTTATATCTTGGTTGCTTGTGTTGTATGTGTGGCATCCATAAAAACATTGGTTAATCGCTTTACTTTACAGAAAACGTATTTCATTTTTCTTGTTCATATTTATAAGTAAGGTCTTCTAAATTTTGTTTATATTTTAGTTACATTCAACTTTTACTCCAGATATGGTTGTTCATGTAACGCGACCACACTTCCAGAGGAGTTACTCTTTTGTATTTACGTTAACGCATACGGAATTAATGTAAGCAATGGAATGGATACAACATCATCCTTTACACCATTGTTACAGTAACAACAATGAACTAGGTATTTAGTGATGTGGGTAGCATCTTTGGCTACAATATGATGACGGTAGCAGTGATACTGTGCAAGTCTCCTGCGACAGGCCAGCTGCAATTTAGAAGAGCCATTTTCAATTTACTTGCTTGTAATCAAGATGATCACAGTAAAAACTGGGCATTTTTACAGAGTGATAATGGTGAGTGGCAACCCGCACTATTTTATGATGTCACTTTCAGCCGCAATTATTTTGGCGAGCATGCTAAGTCTTTCACGGGGTTCGGAAAGCGACCACCACTTAAGGCTTTGCAAAAACTTGCTGATTCCGCAGGCTTTGCCCGTTGGTCAATTGCAGAAAAATAATCCGAGAGCTGATAACTGCTTTATCTGGCTTCGGTGATGTTGCCAAGGATTTAGAAATCCATTCGCAGACATTACCTCTGATACTTCGTTCTCCAGAAAACGCGGAGCACCTGAATCGTTCAATAGCACAGTATCGAGCTGGTCAAACAACAGTACGAGAGCTAATAGATGAGTAGCCGTCAGCGTTTATTATCTTAGACTGATGAAGCTTGGGATATTTACCTGTATTGGCAAACCCAAGATAAAGGACACTTAAACGTATTAATAAACTCATCAGCGATGTGAAGCGTTCACCATTTGAAGGTATAGGTAAACCTGAGCCTTTAAAAGAAAATTTATCTGGTTTTTGGTCACGTCGAATCGATGACACAAATAGGTTAGTTTGCGCAGTTGATAGTCAGGCAATCACGATTATTTCATGCCGTTATCATTACTAACTCAACTTTCAGCGTCGCTCATACCTTAATTGGGCGCTGGCGGAACCCACCATGATTTCGGTCTGCCAGCGGTCTGCATCGGTTTGATATATTCATTTAGCGCCCAGTAAATTATTGATGATTTTAGTGTGTCTTTCGGCCTTCAGCGTACTTTTCCCAGTCTAACAACATTATAACGTTTCAAGTTTTTTGTATTCACGACTCACTTCTGGGGGCTAACGCGCGAAGTTTAAGTTTTGTAGACTCATGTGCTTGAACCTCGCTCAATTTTTTGCAGTCAAGACTGAATGCGATAGGTCCAGGCTTATTCGCTTTCTCGACCTCTCGTTTAATGATCATTTTTGAAGTGTATACTCAAGTGAATTCAAACTGTAGGTTTTAATTTCTGAAAGTTATCATTAATTGTATCACCGAGTGTATCGGCAATATCGGGGAGGGTGATGCTAAAAA
>NZ_JBEOPP010000102.1:0-5612 GCF_040310185.1 Shewanella sp. T24-MNA-CIBAN-0130
TAGCACGTGCAACCGCCGCAGTAATTTTAGCTTTTTTGTCATCTACAGCTTGGGTGGTGGCTGAATGAGTTACTTCAGCTTCACTCGCAGTGTTGTGGTTATTATCGGTAATAGTCTCCTTTTTGCTAACGACAGCATGTTCAGTCACCGCAGTGCTTTTTGTATCGGTAGTACTTGTTGTCGCGGAGCCATTGGCTAATGCAGCTTTTTTGGCTTTAGCACGTGCAACCGCCGCGGCAATTTTAGCTTTTTTGTCATCTAGTGGTTGGGCTGACTCATTGATAACTTCAGCTCCACTGGGTGTGTTGAGGGCGTTTGTTTGCGTTGACTCATTGGCTAATGCAGCTTTTTTAGCTTTAGCACGTTCAATGGCGGCGTTAATGACTGTTTTATTTACGTCGGTGGTATCGATTGCTACATTGCTCGAAGATGCAAGGCTTGTGGCAGCGGAACCTTGCGTTACTGAGTCTGTTGCTTGAGCTTTTTTCGCGGCGATACGTGCCATCGCGGCGGCAACAGCATCTTTATCACTCGATTTCATATTTGCTTGGCGCTTGGCGGCAGCTTGCTTTGATTTTTCTTCGCGCGCATTTTTTTCATCTTCAAGACGTTGTAAGCGAGCTTCAAAACGAAGTTTAGCTTTTTCAGCTTGAAGTTTTTCTTCAGCGGTATTTTTCAGCGCCGACTTAGCGATACGATAGTATTCAACTAAGGGGATATCACTTGGACAGACATAGCTACAACAACCACATTCAATGCAGTCTTTTAAATTAAAACTCGCTGCTTTATCGTATTCTTCAGCTTTTGCGTGCCAGAATAACTGTTGTGGTAACAATAATGCCGGGCAAACGACAGCGCACTCACCACATCGAATACAGGCTTTCTCATCTGAATCGGGTGCTATTTCTGTTTGGCTTGGTGTTAGCAAACAGTTGGTGCCTTTTAATATTGGCACATCAAGTTCGGCTATTGCATATCCCATCATTGGGCCGCCTACAATGATTTTTTGCGCGCGCTCTGGTTTGAAACTAACTTGACTGAGGGCATCGGCTACGGTTGTGCCTATTCTAAGCCAATAGTTTCCGGGTTTACCGATGCTTTCACCCGTTAATGTCACCACGCGTTCAATGAGTGGTTTACCTTGTAATACCGCATCTTGTATTGCATAGGCGGTACCGACGTTATGCATAACAATACCGAGTTGGGCTGGAATCGCGCCACTTGGCACTTCTTTACCGGTAATAATTTGAATAAGTTGTTTTTCACCGCCAGAAGGGTACTTTGTTGGAATAACGGTGACGCGGATCATGTCGTTGGGCAATGAGCTGCGATGAATAGCCGATTCCATAGCCTGCGCGGCTTCAGGTTTGTTGTCTTCAATGGCGATGATAATGCGCTGTGGATTAAGTAAATGATCAATAATACTTATGCCAGTTAAGATTTCATCACTGTATTCACGCATTAATCGATCATCAGCACTGATATAGGGTTCACATTCCACACCATTAATGATGACTAAATCGATTTCGCTGGCGGGGTTGAGTTTGACATGGCTAGGAAACGCCGCGCCGCCCATGCCTGCAATCCCTGCGTGTTTGATTTTGTCTAGAATAGCCGGTTTTGACAGTTGTTCAATCTGACCTGGTACCAGTTCACACCAAGTATCTTGACCATCAGCTTCGATGATGCAACTCAACACAGGTAATAAAGAGGGATGGTTACTATGGTGTTCTTCTATTGCCACAACCGTCCCAGAGGTAGGCGCGTGAACCGGTAAATAGGTAAAACCAGCACCTTCAGTGATTGATTGTCCTCTTAATACCTTGTCACCAACACGAATGCTAAGTGCGGCCTGTTGACCGACAAGGGGAACCGGTACCACAAATCGCGATGACAGTGGTAAAGGTAAAATTGTTCGTTGATTGGATAATGATTTAAGTTCAGGTGGATGGATCCCGCCAGGAGAGCGCCACAAAGTACCTTTATCTAATTGCTCTAATAACGTTAGCACCGTTTTTCCTCTTGCTCAGGATCGATCACGTTTACTGGGATAGCGTGTAACTTCCAGTCCCAATTTTGTATTGTGGTTGCAACGGGGATCATATCTATACAATCGACAGGGCAAGGTTCAACACATAAGTCACAGCCAGTACAATCTTTGACAATAACGGTATGCATTAATTTACCAGCACCTAAAATAGCGTCAACTGGGCAGGCTTGGATACACTTAGTGCAACCAATGCATTCATCTTCGCGGATGTAAGCCACTTTTTTCACATTAGCTTGAGCCTCTTCGCCTAACGCTTCAGGTTCTACCCCCATGAGCTCAGCAATTTTTTCCATGGTAGCGGTACCGCCTGGAGGGCATTTATTGATTTTCTCACCATTGGCGATGGCTTCTGCATAGGGTCGACAACCAGGGAAACCACATTGACCACATTGAGTTTGCGGTAGCAAGGTTTCTACTTGATCAACAATAGGGTTGCCTTCGACTTTAAATTTTTTCGACGCAAAACCCAAAATGACACCAAACACCAATGCTAAGGCGGTTAGTATGGCGACGGCAATTAATATACTCGAAATCATTAAGTAACCAGCCCCGCAAACCCCATAAAGGCTAATGACATTAACCCGGCAGTGATCATGGCAATTGCACCACCTTTAAAAGGTAAGGGCACATCGGCGGCCGCTAATCGCTCACGCATGGCAGAAAATAAAATTAACACTAATGAGAAGCCAACCGCAGCACCAAAACCATATATAGCCGATTGAATAAAATTATGGTCTTCATTGACGTTAAGTAAAGCGACGCCTAATACGGCACAATTGGTGGTGATTAATGGTAAATAAATGCCCAGCGCGCGATGTAAGGAGGCACTGGTTTTTTGCACTACCATTTCAGTAAATTGCACCACGACGGCAATCACTAAAATAAAGCTCATGGTGCGTAAATAACTGAGATCAAATGGTTGTAACAGAAATTCATTAATTAAATAACTCAAAATAGACGCTAGGGTCAACACAAAC
Source organism: Shewanella sp. T24-MNA-CIBAN-0130 (assembly GCF_040310185.1). Lineage (NCBI taxonomy): Bacteria > Pseudomonadati > Pseudomonadota > Gammaproteobacteria > Alteromonadales > Shewanellaceae > Shewanella > Shewanella sp. T24-MNA-CIBAN-0130. The sequence continues at coordinate 3,028 of NZ_JBEOPP010000102.1, forward strand.
GTGGTTGCCATCGACATCCCAATTGCTGACGCTAATTTGCTCGACACCCCCATAAAAGGGCATAGACCTAAGAATTTTACCAGAACAAAGTTGTTTACCAGCACTGTGCCGATTAACAGGAGAAGGTAATCTGTCATTGCTACAATTTTTTGACCAATAGTTGTTAGTATTATCTTAGGTTTGACGCCGATAAACAACGGATAAAAAATAAGGTTAAACATAAAATGTTTAACCTTAGAATAAAAGCGTGTTTTTTTACCCTTTATTAACCTTGTTGTTACTGTTTAAGCAACAACAATTCAGGTTTAGCAATATAATATCCTTGTAGTCCGTCCACTAAGAGTTTTTCTAGGGTGAGCTTTTCATCCTGCTTTTCAACACCCGTGGCTATGACGCGGATACTGATGCGTTTTGCGATATCAACGATCATCCTAATAAAAAACTTATTATTATTATCTTGTTCTATATTGTCACTGTAACTGCTGTCTAACTTGATAAAGTCAGGACGTACTTCACGGAAAAATTTAAATGAGGTAAAGCCTAAACCAAAGCGCTCGATAGCGATTTTTGCGCCTACTTTGTGTATCTCGGTAACAAATTGATGGCTAGACTCTAAATTGGTCTGCATTCCTGATTCATTAAGTTCAAACACTAATCGAGCAGCGGTGCCACGATGTTTAGACAATATATCTTTTAACCAAACCGTAAAACTGCCTTGAAGCGCTGAGGACGCACTGATATTCACTCCCATATTACCTGAAATACTCGGGTTTTCACTCAAGATTTTAATGGTTTGTGTGACAATCATTTTATCTAATTCAATACTCATCCCATAACGTTCAGCCATCGCAATCACTGTGGTTGTTGGTAAATGTCTACCTTCGCCGTTATAAAAGCGAGCCAGTAACTCGCGGTAAACTTCAGTAGCATTGTTACAGGGTTGAATAGGTTGTTGATAAAATTTTACGCTTCGACGATTAATCAAGTCGCCGATGGTGATTTTCCAATGATCTGTTCCGACTTGCTCATCACCCGATAGCTTCTCTAATTGATAGTAACGATTAGGCCCCAGAGTTTGTGCCACGCTGACGGCGGTATCAGCTAATGCCATCAATGCTAATGGCTCGTTTCCTTGCTGATAGGGCACCATACCCGCATGCGCTATAGAGTCACTTTTTGTGCTTTGGGCATATTCGTCAAGATAACGTTTAAGTTGCTCTAAAAATCGCTCACCCTCTTTTAGGGAAATACTGTCAATGAAAACAGCAAAATCGCCACTGGAAATCCTAAAGCACTCATTCGGTCCAAGATTTGATGCCGATTTACGAATACAGCTTGCCAATTTTGCTAAATAATCATCACCTGCAACGCGGCCATGTAATTGGTTGACGCTTGCAAGTTCAGCTGCCTTAACCACAACCAGTACACCATTTTGTTGTTTATCTGTTTTTCTTATCGCTTCAATATGCTGGGTAAAGCGTTGGCGCGTTGAAAAACCACTGACGGGATCTTGGTAAGCAGCTTTGGTTAACAACTCATTTTCTTTACGTACCCGATCTAAGCTGAGCTTTAATTGACCACGGCAAGTTTCTATTGCGTTACCTAATGGCTTCAATACGCCCGGGAAGCGTGATTTTTCAATGGCGAGGAATGATAAGTCAGGGATATGAGCAATGTATTCAGCAGCATAGTTGATTCTACGACGATGTAACTGCACGAGTGCGGCAAATAACAGCATCAGAATGATATATGCCGCGATTAATAAGGTCGCGGTTTGTTCTAAGTCATTAAAGCTGGGTGACAACACACTGGCAGTGTCTAATCTCACTTGTAAGCGACCATCGGCAAAGTTTTGAACGTGACCTAATTCAATATCAAAAACTTGGCTGGCAAAATCGTCTGAAGGGCGAAGTAAACTGCCATAGGTAAAATTATTATTACTGTCGGTATTATGGATATATTGAAAAAACTGAAAAGAAAAGTCTTTAGACATGCGTTGGTATAACGCTTCTCCGCTGCCATGCCAGTCATCAATGGTTTGTACATTTTGTTGATAACTTGCGCGCGCAACTTCACCTTGTTCCTGTACTTGGTTATTTTCGACCGTGTAAATTTGGAAGATTAATAATCCAAACACAAGGAACAGAACCAGCTGAAAGGATTTCGATAAGCCCATAAAACATCCATTCCCATAAGTGTTTTTGGCTAAATTTGCTCAGTCCGGCACAAGCTTTGTGCTGAAGAGGTTCGAACAAGATGTTAACCAAAAATATAATGATCTAAATAGTTTATATTATAATCAATATTATCATAGCAGAAATGAGATTAGTTAATTATTAATCTAAGGTATTATTACATATAGAAAAATTAACTATATTTCACTAAAAAAGTAGTCTTAAATAAATGATGATAACTAAGATAAATGAAGCGATTGGAAGGTTATGATATTGAAAGTAAAGAGTAGATTAACAAACGCGAGGTTTTAACAGAAGAAATATTGCCGATAATAATGGCTCCCCAGACTGGACTCGAACCAGTGACATACGGATTAACAGTCCGCCGTTCTACCAACTGAACTACTGGGG
>NZ_JBEOPP010000103.1:0-4784 GCF_040310185.1 Shewanella sp. T24-MNA-CIBAN-0130
TCAGCAGAAAACATCGATTAAAACGAAAGTCTTTGAGCTATCAAAGTTTGGTGTGGAAACTGAGAAAAAAGAAGCAGTTTAGTCGTTAAAAGCTAGATTGCAGAAGCCCCGTGATCAGAGCGAAGCGAAGTCGCGGGGTAATTCACTGGCCTACAAAATGCTAAAGCATATGAATTTGTAGAGCTTAATCAATTGGTGCCAAGGTTAACTTATTTGGTTTTGGAATAAATCAATTGTGACGATAGGGTCAATCCCCATTTCAACACCGCCGACGATAACGATCCCTATTGTGCTAAATAGCAGGTTGTTACAGCATATAGAAAACACTTTTAAATCATTCGATTAAAACAGAGTATTCATCAAGTGTTGTATGACCTCTAGCGGACAGAAAGCACAACAAAGCTTCAGGGCTACGATTAAGTAAGCGCTCAATTGGGAAATCTACCGCTTCAATGACCGCTATCGCTTTTTCAAACTCGCCTAAGCTAAAAGCGACATGAGAATCAGATCCCATAACGAGAAGTCCTCCCGCTTTTTTTACAGCATTAGCAATATCAGTGCAGTTGCGTAAACTGCCTTTTCTAGAGGTTAAAAAAGAGGAATTATTTATCTCAAGCGCGACGTTATGTTTGGCTGCTGCAGCGGCGACGCTGTTAATGTCGATGGGATAAGCGGGATTGCCTGGATGAGTAATAATATCGACATGACCACTTTCAATACTGTTGATGAGTGCTCTAGTGTGAGCGTCTTTAGTCGATGGGGGGAAAACCGGTTCATGTAAACCTGCCAGCACGATATCAAGCTCCTGCAAATAATGACCAAAAAAGTCAATTTCGCCATGCTCATTCTTTATATTCGCTTCAATGCCACGGAGCATGCCAATACCGTCAACAATTCTAGGTAACACTCTCATATTCACAAAGTGCCAAAAATGGGGTGCATCAGCCATATCTGGACCATGATCGGTAATGGCGAATAATTTGAGACCTTTCGCCTTTGCAACGGAAAAGTAATCATGCACTGTACTATAGGCGTGAGTTGAAGCTATGGTATGAGCGTGAACATCGACAAGGAATTTCATGACCAGTCTCGTTGTCTGAGTTAAAAACAGTAGACATCAAGTCTACTCTGTTAACAGGCCTTACTCTATGATCTCTCGAGTTTTGTTGTAACAAACTTCATGGCGTTAATTCCTCTCTAGCTTTTCTGTGCGTTTTGTTTACGTTAAATGGTTGAAACAGGGTTATCAAAATAAGTTCAAATAAAAACATTACTTAGATTATGCTAATTTTAAGGCAAGGTAGCGGTGTTTTTCAAGGTAGTGTTCAAACTTATCGCTTCATAAAGCATAAAGTCGGTTGCCTGGTGTGCGCCAAATAGTAGATCTTTTTTAAATTCAAAGTCATTTATTGGTAAGTTAACGTTCAAGTAATGCTTTACACGTTAGTTTATATACTACTTTCTAGCGTAAGGTAAACGCACCAGTTTGTTGCTAGTGTGGTAACTATCAAGCCCTGTAATGGCGACAGTTTCTATGGCTTGCAAGTCTAAAAAGCCATCACTTTGCAGCGCGGCCTCATCTACATACACATCGATAATTTCACCAATTACCAGCTCTGTGCCATTAATGGCTAAGTGTTGATGCTCAATAAATTTAACCGAATATTTTAAGCGACTTTCTTTTACAAATGGGGCTGTAAAATTATTTAAGTACTCGGGTGTTAACCCTGTTGCATCAAACTCTGATTTGTCTTTATCGTAACGGGCGGATGTTTGATGAGCCTGCTTATAAATTAATTTATTGACTTGATTAATAGTATACATACCGGTTTGTAGAATGTTTTCAAAGGTATGTCGAGGGACACTGTGAGGGCGAACGATCATACCGACCAGTGGCGGGTTTGCACCTAAGTGTATAACCGAGCTGACAATAGATAAATTGGTATTGCCTTGTAAGTCTTGTGTACCAATTAAATTAGCGCTTTTAAAACCCGAGAGGGAATTTATTAAATGTGTACGTGTATGTTTTTCAAGTGCGTCTATACGCTCTTTAGTAAAATGCATTAAAACTCCCTCCAACGAAACCGTTGATCCTTGCCAACCTAAATAGGCTATTTTACCTTTTTAGTGTTAAATAATGATAGATGTAAGCTCGCGCTACTGGCACCGAATAAAACCCTTTTGTCATTTTTGACCTTTCAGCGCTTGACGAAATTTGCAATTAAACTTCGCGAGTTTGATACTGGGGAGTATCTACTTGGCAAATAGGACCTGTCCGCAGTCAGCTAAAAACCTATATGTGTTTTACGAGGAAGGATTGCAAATAGATCTATCAAATATTCATAAGGTTAAGCGACTTTAGATTGAGCACAAGCAATTCGTTGCCCCCCGAATATAACGATAAAAATTAAGCACAATAATCAGCTTCACGAACGGCGTTGCCTTACAAGGGCCTTTATTCGAAGCAGGGACAGCCTTGAGAAAAGGTCCAAATAGGCAATAGATAATAGGGAATAGGAAAACATGAGCGTCCTTGGTTTACTTGCCTTTGCGGCTCACAAGCAAATCCTTCGCCTGATTTATTTTTGCGGCCAGATAGTTGCTGCCACCGCGATCAGGATGGAGTTTTTGCATTAGTTTACGATACGCAGCGATAACGTCTTGCTCCGTTGCCGTTTGATCAAGACCCAGGACGGCATAAGCTTCACTTGCCGTCATCTCAGGGCTATCGCTTGGGCGAGCGTGTTGTTCACTCTCTTCAGAATAGTGTCCGGCATTGGCAGCTTCGCGCCAGTCAGAACCATGCTGGCGATCAAGATAGGCAGCCAATACTTCGATCGAATCTGGATATTGTTTATCTGCTAGGCCATACAGAGAAATCAATTCTGACAGACTCAATTCAGACAGGTATTTCCCCTTACCATCAGTCGCCAGTAATTCACCGTCCAAATTGCCACTTTGGTGATCAAGGGTCATTTTGAGCAAGCTGGTTTCAACCGTAGAACGCTTCGATGTATCCGAGCTCTGTGTTGCTTTCGCCTTCTGATAAAGACCTTTCAAAAATGGAAAATAACGTAGCAGTGGAAACAAGCGTTTGGCAAATATCAGTAAACCTGTTCCCAGTGCGGCCAAAATATAAAGCTTTCCCGTGACCGTTAGCAAGATCAGTATTGTAATCAATGCGACCGCAGCCGCTTTCGCCGCGAATATCTTTCTTTGTTGGGGTTTCAGGGCTTGAATATATTGTACTGTGATATAGCCGATGATAATAACCGCTACTAAAACGGCAAGTCTGAACATAAAGTATTCACTTATTTGAGGTATCAGTTAAGTCGTAAAGCCTACACCATTTGTTTTACGGTGTTGCTTTGTCGCCGTGCTTATGTAATCCGAGAGCCTACACGATATTTACGGTGTTGCTTTGTCGCCGTGCTCATGTAATCCGAGAGCCTACTCGATATTTACGGTGTTTATTTTTTCGTTGCAACGGTTGGATTATTTACCGCTCACTAATCACGACTACTTTAATTGCTGTAATAACCGTCTCACGCTCGCATCCTTACTCAACAAATTATTTTTCAAAGCAGATTTTCCGCCCGCAGCATATACCGCAACCGCGGCTAACAACTGACCTAACTGTCTAGCACTACCTTGATCAAACTGGCAATGTGCACCTCCACTCAATGTCGCTAGCTGTGAGAAAATACTGCCAACCTTTGCATTATTTCCTTCTTGAAAAACAAATAAAGGCAGATTGAGTATTCCCAACTGGCCTGCTAAGGCTCCAAGTGAATCTGGGTTTTCTTCAACACTATCACCGACAAATACCAGTGCGTTTACTTTGTTTGCGCGAGTTTCACTCAATGCATGGGATAACACTTTGGCAATCTGGGTTTTCCCGGCCAGGCAGCGAACTGAAAGTAAGGCTTGTTTGATTTCATCGGCGCCGCGTGTCCAGGGAAGTGCTTTAAACTCTCCAAAACCCCGATAATAACAAAGCTGCACACTTAGAGTACTCACCTTATCGGCTTCGGCAAACATAGCCGCATGTTGTTGACTCGCCATATCCCAGCAGTGCTCACGACTTGCTGTGGCATCCATGGCAAATATCAATCTACCCTTGTCTTCGCCAGTGACCCGCGGAGTATTTTTGACTTGGCTAATGAATGCCTGAATATCTTGAGTGCGCGACTTTTTATCAGGGAGCTTTGAGACCATGTGTTATTCCAGTTTCTGCTATATCTAAAGTAAATAATAAACACAAAAATAGAGTAACCTAAATAATGTAAAGTAACAAAATCAGCGCCGCTCAAGATTGCCGCTACTATAAGAACATGTGGCAATAGTAGGGCAAAGAGTCCGTCGTCTAGAAGTCCGACGATACCCCTAATGCCGCCGTGATAAAGAGAGGCTAGTGCTCTAATCAGCTGAGCTATGAGTTTATTAGCTTTTGAATATTAACTATTAATTTTAGACACAAAAAAACCAGCTTTCACTGGCCGTATTCTCTTTTATAAGAGAAATGGTACACCCGAGTGGACTTCGCTTTACCACATGAATACCGACCCCTACCGCCGCAGTTAACTAAGAGAGGGTAGTGCTCTAACCAGCTGAGCTATGGGTTTATTAGCTTGTGAATATTAACTATTAATTTTAGACACAAAAAAACCAGCTTTCGCTGGCCGTATTCTCTTTTTACAAGAGAATTGGTACACCCGAGTGGACTCGAACCACCGACCCCTACCATGTCAAGGTAGTGCTCTAACCAGCTGAGCTACGGGTGT
>NZ_JBEOPP010000104.1:0-4667 GCF_040310185.1 Shewanella sp. T24-MNA-CIBAN-0130
CAACTTGATGTTTTTCATGAGGGGTATGGTGATCTTCATTGGTAAAAAATCAAGCATCTTCATTGATCATGGGTATATTCAAGAGTAAAGTTAGGTTATCGATTCATACTCGCGACTTTCGCTGCGCTTGAATCAGGTGTTTTCTCCACAGATTCGATAAAAGCTTAGCTGATCTGCTTTGATTGGATACGTTAAGTCTTCAAGCTTTTCAATCTCAACGGAAGCTGGATCAGTTCGTACTATGACAAGATTTGATTTGCTTCAATATTGAGCTCCTGCAACCACGATAACAGAATCTCCAAGCATAAACATCATATTGACATTGCTAGGGTCATTGCACTAAACGATGGTAATACAGATTATATTATACAGGGTAAGTGAAGGGAGCTAGCTGTCCCCTTCACTCTCATCAACCATAACAAGCGTTATGTCTAGCATTTTATGTGGTTTTTGGCCAAATGAGCTATTCAACTACAGTTTGAACAAACAGTTATAAATCCGACTATCAAACTCTGCTAGGTACAATAAAACAGGGGATTAACTCTGATGTGCAGGCAAATTATTACTTTCGTACGCATCAGCAAATGAATGATTTCGATCTCGATGTTTAGATTCATCCTCACGGATTTTAACAATCACATCTCGTAGTGAAGCATCTAACGGTAACTTGTAATACTTAATGGCAATTTTAGGGGCTCCCCCATCTTCCACTTCACCAGCATCAATTTTGTCTAGATATTCAGTGTAGCTTTTACAGGCCTCTTCTTCAAAATACCCAACTACGCGATGCGCAATCTTAGAAGACAGCAAATAAATCAAGCTAAACACAATAATGAAAGCACCTTGGCCAAGCAGTACTAACGCTCGTTCAACCCAGCTTGGTTTTGCAACCTCCAAGAATATCATCAGATGCATTCTCTCGTTTTCTGCCTCATCTAACAATTCACGGATCCATCCTTCATCATCTTTCATCCGGCGTAAGGCTTTTAGATGATTAAACATGCCCGCCACCATCCCCGGCACCGCGGCAATAGTTTCCAAAATCACGGCACGCTTAGCGTATTTTGTGCCATAAAATATATTTAAAAGAAACTTTAGGCACTGTGTGATTTTGTATGCCACGTGTTCCGATAGTTTGGAGGCTGTTTTGTGTTTCAATTCAAAGTCTGACATATGGAGCTTTCCTGTCTTTTAGTAGTAGTGATTTCAATATCTTGATTACATTCTTATATCTTTTAAACTCAGCAAAAAAAGACTGAGTTTAGGTTAAATAAATGACTACATTTGAGTCTGTTGATCTTTGTATGATTTGCGACCATTACGACTATTTTAAACAGGGATCAACAGCCCCTAGTTACCGATTATTCAAATATCTTTAATTAACGGATTGTCATCACTACCATGGTTTGTTCACTAAATATCTTCAGCTATTTGATAAGCTTCTGTTGCAGTACCTAGTACTGATAGGATGAGATGGAACTGGATAGAAATCAACATCACAACAATAGATACGACTAGTAACCCACGGCAAGATCATTATAAATTGAACTTTTAGAACAAGTCGTGATCAGATCAAGAGATAATAATTTCCTTGGTAGATGAAAATGAGTACTATTTCTCTAAGACATTTTAATTCGAATACAGATCCTAGTATTGAACGCTGTAAAAAGCATCAACTCATCGATATCCTTTTACTCGCCATCACGGCCGTGCTGTCTGGGCTGAAGGTTGAGAGGATATTGAGGACTTTCGTCATCTCAAACTTGATTGGTTAAAAAATACGGTACTTTCGAGGCTGGTATACCAAAACATGACACTATCGCACGTGTTAGCTGTCGATTAAAATCAGATGAAATAGAAAAAGCATTTCAGTCTTGGATTTCCGGTGTTTTTCAAGATAGTTGTCGCCTAAATTGTTAAGCAGCTTCTTTATGTTGAAGCGATCGACATGAACACCAAAACCACTCAAAACATGTCGATTAAATTAGCTTTTATAAACATGTGATTTTTACATGTCAATTGAATCGACATAAGCTCACTGCAATATCAACATATGTCGAAAAAGGAAGGTTTTTTAAACATAAAATGGCAAGCTGAACAAGCATACAACCATTTGCCCCCTCTACCACTAGATAACAAGCTAGGGGTGTTGGCCGAAACCTTACCTATACTCAGAGCCTGTATTCCTGCCCTTGCTGAATTAAAACAAGCGGGTGAGCTATTGCCTAACCAAGGCCTGCTTATCAACTTACTACCTTTACTCGAAGCTCAAGGCAGTAGCGAGATAGAAAACATTTTCACCACCACAGACAAACTGTTTCAGTATGCCCAAGAAGACAGCCAAGCCGACCCAATGACCAAAGAAGCGCTTCGCTACCGTATTGCGCTTTATCAAGGTTTTACTGAACTAACCAGCCGGCCGCTATGTGTCACAACCGCATTAGAGATCTGCAGTACCATCAAGTCTGTGCAGATGGACGTGCATAAAGTACCTGGCACCAGTTTAACCAATCAGGCCACGGGTGAGGTTATCTACACCCCACCAGCAGGTGAGACTGTTATTCGTGATCTACTCAGTAACTGGGAAGCTTTTTTGCATAATCAGGATGATGTCGATCCACTGATTAAAATGGCAATGGCCCACTACCAGTTTGAAGCAATCCACCCTTTTATTGATGGTAATGGTCGTACTGGCCGCGTGCTTAATATCCTCTCATACACTGGACCTTAAGCATTAAGGCCTGCAAAAATCCCATCTAACGTTATGTCTTTTCTAGATTTTCTCTGTTGTGACTTTTGTGCGTTTCTTGTTATATAGCAGACCGCCCAGTCTAACTTTTCTGTTATTTCTGACCAGGCCCGATGACAGATACATTCAAAGATCGGCAGCAGCCAAACGTCCACATTCTTTGCTGCTTTAAATAGCGAAACAGAGGGCATAATCTGAAGTGCTGTGCTGCGTCTGATGATAAGTGCCAGCAGGCTGGCCCACACTAGGCCGTCAACTATCGCTTTCTGCGCGGTTGCAAATCTCTTCCAATTTGTATGTGATTTCAACTCTTTGAACAACAGCTCAACCTGCCAGCGGCAGCGGCAGCGGCAGCGGTAAATTGCCATAATGTCATCGGCCGAGTAAGCCTCTAGTGGTAGGTTTGTTAACCAGATGCAAAAACGCTTTTCTTCAGCGAACCAACGCCTTATAACTCGAAACTCCTGTTTTCCTCTGCGGACTTTTAAGTCAAGGACTTCAGAGCGGTTGGTGCGACGCGTTATGTCTTTTAGCTTCATTCCAGCAAGCTTAGCAAGCACGCGGCCCTTGCCATTTTTAGCTTCAACAACCCTTGGGTTGAGTGACTTTGCCCCCCGGAAAATATAGAAACCATTATGGCGTTCCACATCGGCGAAATGATCAAAATCAGGATAGCCCGCATCAGCCAGAAGCAGTTTGTTGTTCATCCTCAATGCCATGGGGAGATAGGCCCTTTCTGAAGCCGTATCAGCACTTATCGTCATCGCTGTTGGGTTAAACGTGCGTAATGACATGGTCATATGGCACTCTATCGCAGCTGGATTACGTTTAAAACGGCTTGGGTAGACGTCTGCTAACGCCTTGTGGACATGAAAAGAGCTGCCATCTTGAAGCAATATATCATCAAAGCAAGACAACTTTTTCGGTAGCAGAGCGCATTGTTGGCGCGCAAATTGGGCGATAGCCAACTGAACCAGTTGCTTCATAAAATCAGGAAAGGCTGCTTTACGGAGCTGGTTGTGAAAAGGCTTGTAAGCCACATTATCTTTTTCTGTCAGACACATTCCATTGAACTGACGATGTAAGTCAGCAATAGCATGGCAGTTCCCTTTGCTCAACGCAGAAACCAAACTCGGCACCAGTTGTTCAGGAAGAACAGAGCGATTTCGCTGTATAAATCCAGTGCGCTTAGCCGTTTTTTGAAGGATGTCTGCATTGAAGAATTGCATGAACTGCTTTTTTAAGGAGATAATAGTCATAGGCTTTATTTATTGGTCATGGTGGTTTTTGGGCGACCATCATCAGATCATAAATAAGGCCTTTTTTCTATCTAAAATATAGATTTATCGCTAAAGATCCTGTCTATGAATATCCTCTATCTTATCGATCAGCAACTGCTTAGCGCACCAATCTTGTATTTAAGCCGTTATATCGTCGCTAATAAGCAAGATTACTATCGCTTGTTACTTAATGTGACAACAAAGCAGGAGTGGCAACCGTGGATCATCTTTATGCTTAATGCCGTAGAACAAACAGCTAAGTGGACTACCCATAAAGTTGCTGCAGCTCTAGAGTTAACTGAGCACACCACCGAATATGTTCGCCTACAATTGCCCAAAATCTATAGTTATGAGCTGGTGCAAGTCATTTTTGAGCAACCTTATTGTCGCATTCAGAACTTAGTTGATATTGGTTTAGCAAAGCGTCAAACCGCCTCAGTATATTTAAAAAAGCTTTGTGAAATAGGTGTACTCGAAGAAGTGCAATCAGGCAAAGAGAAGCTATTTGTTCATCCTAAATTTGTCACTTTGATGACCAAAGACAGTAATCAGTTCAGCTGTTATATACCCGTGATCATTGAAAATGCTTGATTTTGTCCCAAATGGGATCATCATAGCCCCATGAAACAAATTACACT
>NZ_JBEOPP010000105.1:0-4103 GCF_040310185.1 Shewanella sp. T24-MNA-CIBAN-0130
GCTTCACCACCATATGTCTTAGACAAAACGGCAGAAATTGCTGCTGTTAAGGTTGTTTTACCATGGTCAACGTGACCGATGGTGCCCACGTTTACATGGGGCTTGTTACGTTCAAATTTAGCTTTTGCCATGGTATTGCCTCAGTCCAACTATCTTGGTGATGAAAACACATATAGTAAAAATCCGATGCATAAAATGACATCGAATCGATTATTTAGGGTTAGGAAGCTTATTCATAACAGGCTGGTGTTGGTAGGCATATTCGTACTACCGACCTCACCCTTAACAAGGGTGCGCTCTACCAACCGAGCCATATCAGCGAACAAATTTGGAGCGGATGGCGGGAATCGAACCCGCGTTATCAGCTTGGAAGGCTGGAGTAATACCATTATACGACATCCGCGCAACCTATTTAGGCTACCTAACTACCTAGAAAATGGTGGAGGGAGAAGGATTCGAACCTTCGAAGGCTGAGCCGTCAGATTTACAGTCTGATCCCTTTGGCCACTCGGGAACCCCTCCAGAAAAATGGTGCCGGCACCAAGAGTCGAACTCGGGACCTACTGATTACAAGTCAGTTGCTCTACCAACTGAGCTATGCCGGCGCATCATTTCGGGTTCGGATATTAGGTAAATGTGCCTCGGAGTGCAATAGCTAAATGGTAAAAAACCTAAAAAAAGTTTCAAATGACGCTTTTTTGCACTCATTTTGTATAGAAAGTGTGATTTGCAGACAAATGTAATTAGTGATTAATACAAATGAAGACCAAACTATTGTCGCCATTTATTCGATAGTGTAATGTGCCTGACCAAACTAGAGGAATGGTAATGAACCCAATTAACTCAATACAAGATGCACTCTACTTTGCTTTTCAGCGCAAGCATTGGGCTGAATTACGCAAATCGGTGCCGCTCACATTGAGTCAGGCTGAATTAGAAAACCTGCGTGGTATGAATGAAAAGCTGTCTTTAGACGAAGTCACTGACATTTACCTTCCCCTCAGTCGTTTACTGAATTTATTTGTCGGCTCTAAGCAACAGCGTGGACTGGTTCTTGATAATTTTCTCGAGCAGAGAGCATCTCCAGGTCCGTATATTATTAGTATCGCAGGAAGCGTTGCGGTTGGTAAGAGTACCACAGCGCGAATATTACAAGCGTTATTGCAACGTTGGCCTGAGCATCCTAAAGTTGATTTAGTCACCACTGATGGTTTTTTATATCCATTAGCAGACCTTAAACGCAAAGGATTATTACAGCGTAAAGGCTTTCCTGAAAGCTATGACATGAAAATGTTAGTGGAATTTATTTCTGCGGTAAAAGCAGGTAATGAAGAAGTTATTGCCCCACTTTACTCGCATGTGACATACGATAGACGCTACGATGAACATCAATCCATATGTCAGCCTGACATTTTAATCTTAGAAGGCTTAAATGTACTGCAAACAGGCTTAGACAGCCCGGTTGATACAAGGAGGCCGTTTGTTTCAGATTTTGTAGATTTTTCTATTTATGTCGATGCTGAAGAATCATTACTGAAAGACTGGTACAAACAACGATTTTTACAATTCAGGCAAGGTGCATTTAGTGATCCAAACTCATTTTTTCATCACTATTCATCTCTATCCGATGATGAAGCTAATGATATTGCGGCGAACATTTGGGATACTATTAATGGGCCGAATTTATCATTAAATATTCGGCCAACGCGAGAGCGGGCCCACCTCATTTTACAAAAGGGACCAAATCACTTAATGGACCGCGTTTTATTGAGAAAATAATAACATATGAGCCTATAACTAGGCTCATGTTTACCCTCTACAGTGCTGACCTAAGACTAATTTCACCACCTAGATAGCGCTTAACACCTTGTTCGGTTTCAAGTATTAACGCCCCTTGTTCATCAATACCTCGGTAAATACCACTAACTGAATTAGGGGCCATTAACAGGGTAACATCACGATTAACAAATAAATCAAATTCATTCCAGCGGTCTAAAAAAACCTCTAACCCTTTCTGCTCGAATAACTGCAGATCAGCCTTAAGGGTTTTATGCAGTTTAATCAATAGCTCGGTTTTATCAGGCATACTCATCAAACTGGATAGGTCACTCCATGGCTGGTCAATAAGCTCACCTTGCTCAGCAGACATACTCATATTAATACCAAAACCAAGCACTAGTTCGGTTTGTTGGTCTGTGCAATGAGAGATTTCCACTAAAATTCCTGCCAATTTCTTATGATCAAGGTAAATATCATTTGGCCACTTTAATCCCAATCCTTGGACACCAAAATTTGATAATGTTTTAGCAATAGAACAGCCAATAACGAGGCTTAAACCACTTGCTTGGCTAATATCGCCATTTAAGCGCCAAAACATAGAGGCATAAATATGGTGACCATAAGGGGATAACCACTGTCTTCCTCTTCTTCCTCGGCCGGCAGATTGATATTCAGCAATACAAATATCACCGGATTTTAGTTCAGCAGCATGTCCAAGCATAAAAGCATTAGTGCTTGTTGTTTCATCAAAATAAAAACAGCGCCCATCAACACCATTAACAAGATGTGACTCATTTACCAACGACAGTGGCTTTGCTAATTTATAGCCTCGGCCCTTTACACTATATATTTCAATACCATAGTCTTTCAATGCATCAATATGCTGATTAATTGCCGCACGAGAAAGCGATAAAGACTGCGCAATGACCTCACCCGAAACAAAACGATCATGGTGTAAACACGCTAATATTTGGCGCTTGCGTGACCAATGTTCATTCATTTTATTTCTATCTCCCCAACTGAACCCATAATCCTAGGCTCGGGTTGTAATGTGACCGCAAACTTGTCAAAAACCATCTGGATGACGTATTTCGCTAATTGACAGACTTGTTTGCCAGTAGCGTGACCGAGGTTAACCAACACCAAAGCTTGATCTTGATGAACGGCAGCATCACCGATATTAACCCCTTTTAAACCGACGTAATCGATTAACCAACCTGCAGCAAGTTTATATTGACCATCAACTTGTTGATAAGCGACCAGGTCAGTAAAACGAAGTTTAAGTTGATTATAAGCCTTAGTTGAAACTAGCGGGTTTTTGAAAAAACTACCGACATTGCCTAATACCTTAGGATCTGGCAATTTTGATTGGCGAATGTGGCAGACGCAATCAAATATCTGCTTGGCTGTGACTGTCGATGGCTCAAAGTGTTGCAAAGGCCCATAATCTATTACAGGCACCCAATGCTTAGCCAATTTCAGTGTGACCTCGGTAATTACGGCTACATTATTGAGTTGTTTTTTAAAAATAGACTCACGATATCCAAAATCACATTGTTGGTTGTTAAAACGAACCAAGTGTCCTGTATCGAGTTGTAAAAACTCTATCTCGTAACAGAACCGATTAAATTCAACACCATAGGCACCAATGTTTTGTATTGGTGCCGCACCTACAGTCCCAGGGATCAGAGCCATATTTTCTAAACCATCAATCTGTTTTTGCAAACAGGACTCAACTAGGTTATGCCAATTTTCGCCGGCTTGAATGGTGATATATTGATAATCATCATCTGCAGTAAACTGTATCCCTTTTGTAGAGACTTTTACCACAGTGCCATCATAATCTTCAGTAAAAACCAAATTACTGCCGCCGCCAAGCACCAACATAGGCAACTGTTGTTTATACAATTTATTACAAATATCAATGAGTTCAGCTTTGCTCGTCACTTCAACAAGTGAAGTGCAATTCTGCTGAAGAGCAAAGGTATTAAACGCTGCCAAAGATATAGACATAGAAAATCAACTTTATAAAGAATGCGGTTATTGTAACAGGGAAGATAACTTTAAATTAGTTTGTTTCTGTTTAAAAAAGCAGGTTATTTAAGGTAAATTTGATTTAATAGAGCAAATAAAAGTATTCTCACAAGTTGCAAAACAAATCAGTTCTGGTCGATCTATTGAGATATGAGTTGGTTAAATCTACGAAAATAGCGACTAAAAACACATATTTCAAACACATATTTCGAGTTATACCAATCCGCATTAAATTATGATCTAATATGCTCACCACTTTCAAATTATTTTATACTGTGAAAAACTACACA
>NZ_JBEOPP010000106.1:0-3281 GCF_040310185.1 Shewanella sp. T24-MNA-CIBAN-0130
TGTTAACGCCAGTCTAAAAGCGCCACTATTTGCCGAATTTAACGATAAGCAGATCTTTCCTCATCAAAAAAATCATTCGCTAATAGGATCAATTCAAGTTTTTAATTCTAAAATAAAAATCAATAGACAGGCAAAGTTGACGTTTAAGGGCTATAAAAAGAAATGTTGATGAGAATGGTATGACGCCACTATGATTTGACGGTCCCAACGACGTCATACCCAATAAAACCGTGCAGGTGCACGACCCAATTAAGTGTTGCATATTTTGGGATAAAATCCAGCCCTCATTGACCTTTTATGTCAATGCCAACATCTAGCCGCCTTTATCAATGTCTTCGCTGTCACTCACCTGTTGTGATCTGTCATCGGTGTGATCATGGTCAACGTTATTGCACTAACGGATGTAGCACTCAAGCAAGAGGGGCTTCACTCAAACGTGCCAGTAAAAAATATCAAAATACCCGACAAGGTCGTTTCAATAACGCGGCACGACAACAACGTTTTCGAGACCGTCAAAAAGAAAAAGTAACGCATCACTCTTCCCTTCACATTCCCCGCAATGCTGTACTGTCCAAGCGATTAACTACGCATGAGCACCCAAGAAATCGACAGCACCAGACGACAATAATGTGTTGTCACCATTGTGGTGAGGTCTGTAGCGCGTTTTTACGACATGATTTTTTACGTCACCCTGCCCGTAAAGGCAAACTACGTTGGTGAGCTGCAAACATTCAGCGAAGGAAACAAAAAATGGCCATTGATAAAACGATTGAAACAAAAATATTACGCTATTACTTTGTTGAAAAATGGCGCACAGGCACCATTGCGACACAATTGGGTATTCATCACTCGGTGGTTGACCGCGTGCTAGCTTTTGCTGGTTTGCCCAAAATCGAACGCACCCAACGCACATCCATCATCGATCCTTACTTACCCTTTATTGTGGAAACGCTTAATGAATTCCCTTCGCTGACCGCTGCAAGGCTTTATGACATGGTAAAGCAACGGGGTTATCCAGGAAGGCCCAGTTTGTTTCGGCAGCGCATCAGTGAATTAAGACCCCGACCGGTACCGGAAGCGTATTTACGGTTAAAAACCCTGCCCGGTGAGCAGGCACAAGTGGATTGGGGGCATTTTGGTCATATTGAAATAGGTCAGGCTAAACGGCCATTGATGGCCTTTGTCATGGTGCTGAGCTGGTCACGGAAAATCTTTTTACAGTTCTACCTAAACCAGCAGATGGAGAATTTTTTACGGGGTCATGTAGCGGCATTCGAGGCATGGGAAGGCTTACCGAAAATTCTGTTATACGACAATTTGAAATCTGCGGTACTCGAGCGTCAAGGTCAGGCGATACGATACCATCCCACCTTACTGGCGTTAGCCAGTCACTATCGTTTTAACCCTCGAGCAGCAGCGCCAAGACGAGGCAATGAAAAAGGGCGTGTTGAACGAGCCATTCGTTATATCCGTGATAGCTTCTTTGCCGGTCGACGTTACGCGTCACTGGATGACTTAAATGCGCAAGCGAATGACTGGTGTCAGGGAACAAGCGCTGACAGGCGTTGTCCTGAGCAAACGGACTTAACGGTAAGAGAAGCGTTCGTACAAGAAAAACCTCGCTTGTTGTCATTACCTGATAACCCGTTTGTTACCGATGAGCAAAAAGTGGTAAAAGCACAAAAAACACCCTATGTGCGTTTTGATTTAAACGACTACACCATTCCTCATCAGTACGTACAAAAACCGCTGACAGTCAGTGCTTGTTTAAAACGAGTACGTATTATTGATGGTGAGTCGTTAATTGCCCAACACCCTAGGTGTTTTAGCAAAGGCGAGCAAATTGAAGATGAGCAGCATATTAATGTCCTGTGGTTGAATAAAACCAACGGCAAAGGCCATCGGAGTCAAAACCGATTGTCTCAAGCATCATCACAAAGTGAAGCCTTTTTACAACAAGCGCTTGCACGGGGGCACCCGTTAAAATCAACGGTGAGTCGGTTGAACCAATTGCTCGATGACTATGGCGCAGCCGAACTGCACAGTGCGCTTGAAGAAGCCATCAAACAAAGCTCGGCCTATGTCGATGCCGTCCAACAAATTCTGGAGCAGCGACGTGAACAACGCCAACAGCCACCACCCGTTGCCGTTAGCGTACCTGAAAAAGTGAAACATCTCGCCGTAAAGGCCGCCAGACTCAGCGATTACGACAAACTGGGAGAAAGTAGCGATGACTGAACAAACCCACCTCAAACAACAAGCGATTGAGCTAAAGCTGCACGGTTTAATCGCCCACTGGCACGATATCACGCAAGAGCAAGCAACGTCGCTGACACAATGGTTAACGTGGGAATTAACCGAGCGTCAACAACGCTCACTCGAAAGACGGTTGGTCAATGCCAAGCTTGGACGTTTTAAACACTTAACAGCATTTGACTGGCAATGGCCTAAGAAAATAGACCAACAAGCAATACACCGCCTGATGCAGCTTGAATTTTTAACCGAGGCCAGCAATATTATTCTTATAGGCAGTAATGGTGTCGGTAAATCCACGCTGGCTCAAAATCTGGGGTACAAAGCTGTCATGCAAGGAAACACGGTGTTATTTACCACCGCAGCGAATATGCTTAATGACTTAGCCGCCCAAGATGGCGACAACGCCCTAAGACGAAGACTCACCTATTACACTAAACCCAAATTGCTCGTCATTGATGAAGTCGGCTATCTCTCCTACAGCAACCGTCACGCCGATTTATTGTTTGAAATCATCAACCGGCGTTACGAAAAAAACAGCACTATCGTCACGACCAACAAACCCTTCAGCGAATGGAACCAAGTGTTTCCTAATGCAGCCTGCGTGGTATCACTCATAGACCGTTTAGTACATCACAGCGAGGTCATTGCTATCGAAGGGGATTCATATCGCATGAAAGAAGCCCAAGAGCAAGCCAACAAACGACGCGGCGTCAACAAAGACATCGCCAAAGGAAAAGCCAAATGAGAACAATCAAAATCACGACTCACTGGACAACAGAGCAAGCGGACGACATTTACCTGCTTCTTGATGAATTAAAAACAGCTATTTGGCAGAGCTATGGTGCGGACATTGTCAAAATGCATCAAAAAACCGCTAGAGAGCAGGAAGAAAAGAAAGCAGAAGATGGGTTCAACGATGATTTGTTGTTTTAGGCGCTAATCAGCATAAATAAAAGGCTGAACAAGAGGTTTTATTGGCAATTTATTCTGCGGCAAATAACTGCGGGTTTGCGTCGGCACTAACA
>NZ_JBEOPP010000107.1:0-3054 GCF_040310185.1 Shewanella sp. T24-MNA-CIBAN-0130
CAGCGTAGCGTCCTAGCATCTAGGCTTTTCGCCTGTATAGCATCTAGCAGCGTAGCGTCCTAGCATCTAGGCTTTTCGCCTGTATAGCGTCTAGCAGCGTAGCGTCCTAGCATCTAGGCTTTTCGCCTGTATAGCATCTAGCAGCGTAGCGTCCTAGCATCTAGGCTTTTCCCTTTTATAGCGTCCTTTGACATGAGAGCAGTCTAGTAATTATTTATTCCACGGATTGTTGGGATCAAATGTAGGCTGCGGCTTTTTGTTATTACTGCGCTGTGTCACTGCATCACTGTCATTTGAACGACTCGACGAAGAATATGAATTTGAAGATGATGACGAAGAAGCATATGAACGACTTTGATTATGTTTCATCTGGTCATAATCAGCGGTGGCTTTGGCTTTCATCTCGGCGACTAACTCAACCGTTAGCGGCTGAGGTTTACGCGGTTTTATACCGTCGGCAAAACCGCGTTCACGGGGTTTTAACTCAAACTGGGCTGAGTTGCCTTTTGGCATACGCTTGAAACGGTATAGATAAAAGTTTTCAACACGTTCCCTCGCCCACTCAGTCTTCTTAAGAAACGAAACACACGCGGCCGTGTTCGGATTGGTATTAAAACATTCTAAATGCATCGCGGCGTATAAAATTTTCCAATCATAAAATGCCACTAATTCAGAGATCATCGTTTCTGATTTTAAACCGTGGAGTGGATTATTTTGCTGTAGTTCTATCATGCTATCTCATGACCTCAAAAAGCTGTCTCTATAATATGTCTAGTTTACCGTTAAAATGCGCCATCGTCTTTATGCATCTTGCACATGCCCTAACGCTGAGTTAAATAAAACGCATTATTTTCGCGCGGCAGTTAACAATCGCCTTCTGATTTATTGCTACCAGACTGATAGACTGCTACTACTATTGCTACAAAACTGATATGACAACAAGGCTGAAAGATATCGAGGAAAAATACGTTATGGTTCGTTAACACAAGGTAAAGTAATCTGCCTATTGGTTCAAATAATGCTTTAAAACCAAATAGCGATTAATCAAACCATAGCCGGTTGCGAACGTCAGTTATTGTAACGGCGTTGAATGTTGTCAGCCAAATAAACTCTGACTGACAACCATATTAGCTTATACTCGCGATGTTGACGCTCATTAGATTAACGATTTACATCTACAACCACACGACCGCGAACCTTACCTGCCAATAAGTCACTTGCCACATCAATCGCTTCAGTCAAGCTGATTTCGTGAACAATGTCATCGAAAACGGCAGGGTCAAGGATCTCGCCCAGACGTTGCCATGCCTCAATACGATCGGCTAAAGGTCGCATTACACTGTCGACACCCGCTAACGTCACGCAACGTAAAATAAAAGGTGCTACGCTAGCAGGAAAATCCATACCCTGTGCCAAACCACATGCTGCCACCGTCCCGCCATATTTCATACTGGCACACACATTGGCTAATGTATGACTGCCAACAGAATCAACCGCACCAGCCCAACGCTCTTTGGCCAATGGACGACCCGCTTCAGATAAGGTCGCGCGATCAATAATGTCTTTAGCCCCTAGCTTTTTCAAGTAGTCGCTTTCATCAACACGGCCAGTAGAAGCCACTACGTGATACCCGATCTTAGCTAAAATAGCGATAGCAAAACTGCCAACACCGCCATTAGCGCCTGTTACTAGCACTTCACCTTTATCTGGGGTTAGGCCATTTTTCTCAAGTGCCATTACACATAACATCGCAGTATAGCCTGCGGTGCCAATCGCCATAGCTTGTTGCGGTGAAAACGCACTTGGCAATGGAATAAGCCATTCACTTTTTAAACGCGCTTTAGTTGCCAAGCCCCCGCAATGATTTTCACCTACGCCAAAACCATTCAATAATACCGTATCGCCAGTGGCAAACTTAGCGCTATCGCTGTGTTCTACTATGCCCACTAAATCTATGCCGGGCACCATAGGAAAGGTTCTCACCACGGGCGCTTTACCGGTAATGGCGAGGGCGTCTTTGTAATTAAGCGTGCTATAAAGCACTTTTACCGTAACATCACCTTCAGGTAGCACACTTTCATCAATGCTTTTCACTGTGGTGCGGTAACCTTGATCATCTTTCTCAATTAACATGCCATTAAACATCATGTGCTCCTAATTTAGACTAGTCGTCTATTAATGATTAAAAATTTTATTAACCTCAACTCGACTTTAGAGAAGAGGTCAGTAAGCTAAGGTTATTTAGGTAATGCGGCCATGAAAAGGTCGCAGTAATTATCTAGCGGTGTGGCCTGCTGCACCAACTTTGCTCGACTTACGGCGCCCTCCCAACCTACCCAAAAATTTTCGGCTAAAAGCTGGCAATTTGCACTTTCTGCAAGCTCGCCATGTAGTTGTGCATCCTTAAGACAACGGGCTAGACAGTCTTGCCAGCTAACGAATATCTCAATAATTTGCGGTCTAAAACTGTCGGGTAATACACCCACTTCTTGACCTAAGTTCCCCACCAAACAGCCACGCTTAAATTCATAACGGATCATTCCTGCTTTAGCATCTGCTACAAAATGACGGATCCGTGTTAGGGGTAAATAAGATTCATCTAAAAGGTGAATTTCAAGTTTACGTAAAAAATAGTCGGCATAATTTTGCAATACCACCTGTCCAAAAGCCTCTTTACTGGCAAAGTAATGATAGAAAGAGCCTTTTGGTACGCCCACCTTTTTCAAAATAGGTTCAATACCCGATGAAGCAAAACCTTGCTCTGTTAATTGCTCAAGGCCACTTCGGATAAGCTCTGCCCGCGTATCAGGATTATCGCGGGATATTTTAGGTGGCCGGCCACGACGAGGTTTCTCGGTTGTACTTGTGTGTGGACTCGACATTGAATCTAAGCTTAAATTATTCATAACACCTATATTAGACCGAACGTCTATTAAAATACAGTAGTATTATGAAAAATCGCAACATGACGCTCATTTATACTCAAGTGAATTCAAACTGCAGGTTTTAATTTCTGAAAGTTATCATTAATTGTATCACCGAGTGTATCGGCAA
>NZ_JBEOPP010000108.1:0-2318 GCF_040310185.1 Shewanella sp. T24-MNA-CIBAN-0130
TTGGCGCTTAATGTAAAGCTACCGACACCGGCAATTATCACCGCTTGACCTAAGGTCAATGGGCCAGTAACGCCGTCAATGCTGAAGCTGTGTACGGTCACCGGACCATCAACTGAGCTGGTGCCCGTTAATACAGTGCCCGTGGTTGCGCCGCTGTCTTCTGCCACTGAAATCACTTCGTTCGCGTCAGTGAAGTTATCGTTCACTGGGCTCACGGTGATGGTCAAGGTAGACGTGTCAGTCGGGCCAGAGCCGTCGGTTAACACATAGGTGATCACCGGCACGGGGCCGTTGTAATTAGCCACTGGGGTAAACGTATATACACCCGTATCCGTTAAGCTAAAGGTACCGACACCGGCAATAACCACATCGGTTCCATCTGCGGTATGCACGGTTGCATCGCCCGCGACAGTATAGGTGGTGACTGAAATAGGGCCGTCGTCACTGCTGCCATCAATCACATTACCGGTCACTTGAGGGCTGTCTTCTGCAATGGTGCGCGTTTCATTGTTATCAGTGAAATCATCGTTCACCGGCGTGATCGTTAAGCTCAATGTTGAGGTGTCATTGGCGCCAGAGCCATCGGTTAAGGTGTAAGTGATCACCGGCACCGTGCCGTTGTAGTTGGCGACGGGAGTAAACGTATATACACCCGTATCCGTTAAGCTAAAGGTACCGACACCGGCAATAACCACATCGGTTCCATCTGCGGTATGCACGGTTGCATCGCCCGCGACAGTAAAGGTGGTGACTGAAATAGGGCCGTCCACACTGGTGCCGTCAATCACATTACCGGTCACTTGAGGGCTGTCTTCTGCAATGGTGCGCGTTTCATTGTTATCAGTGAAATCATCGTTCACTGGCGTGACCGTTAAGCTCAATGTTGAGGTGTCATTGGCGCCAGAGCCGTCGGTTAACACATAGGTGATCACCGGCACGGGGCCGTTGTAATTAGCCACTGGGGTAAACGTATATACACCCGTATCCGTTAAGCTAAAGGTACCGACACCGGCAATAACCACATCGGTTCCATCTGCGGTATGCACGGTTGCATCGCCCGCGACAGTAAAGGTGGTGACTGAAATAGGGCCATCCACACTGGTGCCGTCAATCACATTACCGGTCACTTGAGGGCTGTCTTCTGCAATGGTGCGCGTTTCATTGTTATCAGTGAAATCATCGTTCACCGGCGTGACCGTTAAGCTCAATGTTGAGGTGTCATTGGCGCCAGAGCCATCGGTTAAGGTGTAAGTGATCACCGGCACCGTGCCGTTGTAGTTGGCGACTGGGGTAAACGTATATACACCCGCATCCGTTAAGCTAAAGGTACCGACACCGGCAATAACCACATCGGTTCCATCTGCGGTATGCACGGTTGCATCGCCCGCGACAGTAAAGGTGGTGACTGAAATAGGGCCATCGTCACTGGTGCCATCAATCACATTACCGGTCACTTCAGGGCTGTCTTCTGTGATGCTGCGAGTTTCGTTGGCATCAGTGAAGTCATCATTCATTGCCGTGATCGCTGGGGTATCACTGTCTTGTCCGGTTAGGCTGCCATCGGACACGGTTAAATCAACGGGCGGTAAGGTGCCTCCGCTGTTGACTAACTCAGCTCCGGCTGGGGTCAACACCACTTCGCCGTTGACCAACGCATAGTAACCGTCGTCATTGGTGCCTGGAGTAAAGTCCACCGTCAGTGAATCACCGTCTTCATCAAAGGTGTTGTAGGTCGCGGCCACATCGCCATCGACGGCGCTGTTTTCAGTAAAGTCATTGGCGACAACATCAATGGTAGGCGCATCGTTCGTAGGAGTGATCACCGGAGTGTCACTGTCTTGGCCGGTTAAGCTGCCATCTGACACGGTTAAATCAATTGCAGGCAGCGTGCCGCCGTTGTTAACGAAGTCAGCACCGGCTTGGGTTAATACCACTTCGCCGTTGACCAACGCGTAGTAACCGTCGTCATTGCTGCCAGGGGTAAAGTCAACAGTCAGTAGATCACCGTCTTCATCAAAGGTGGTGTAGGTTGCAGCAACATCGCCATCAACGGCGCTGTTTTCAGTAAAGTCATTGGCGACAACATCAATGGTAGGCGCATCATTCGTAGGAGTGATCACCGGAGTGTCACTGTCTTGACCTGTTAAGCTGCCATCGGACACGGTTAAATCAATTGCAGGCAGCGTGCCGCCGTTGTTAACGAAGTCAGCACCGGCTTGGGTTAATACCACTTCGCCGTTG
Source organism: Shewanella sp. T24-MNA-CIBAN-0130 (assembly GCF_040310185.1). NCBI lineage: Bacteria > Pseudomonadati > Pseudomonadota > Gammaproteobacteria > Alteromonadales > Shewanellaceae > Shewanella > Shewanella sp. T24-MNA-CIBAN-0130. The sequence goes on from NZ_JBEOPP010000108.1 coordinate 2,242, forward strand.
ACCAACGCGTAGTAACCGTCGTCATTGCTGCCTGGGGTAAAGTCCACGGTCAGTAGATCACCGTCTTCATCAAAGGT
>NZ_JBEOPP010000109.1:0-2299 GCF_040310185.1 Shewanella sp. T24-MNA-CIBAN-0130
AGTGTTAACTGCGCGTTTAGTTGCAAGGTGTAGACCCGAAACCGAGTGATCTAGCCATGGGCAGGTTGAAGGTTGAGTAACATCAACTGGAGGACCGAACCGACTTATGTTGAAAAATGAGCGGATGACTTGTGGCTGGGGGTGAAAGGCCAATCAAACTCGGAGATATCTGGTTCTCCTCGAAAGCTATTTAGGTAGCGCCTCGAGCGAATACCATTGGGGGTAGAGCACTGTTAAGGCTAGGGGGTCATCCCGACTTACCAACCCTTTGCAAACTCCGAATACCAATGAGTACTACTCGGGAGACAGACAGCGGGTGCTAACGTCCGTTGTCAAAAGGGAAACAACCCAGACCGTCAGCTAAGGTCCCAAAGTGTATGTTAAGTGGGAAACGATGTGGGAAGGCTCAGACAGCTAGGATGTTGGCTTAGAAGCAGCCATCATTTAAAGAAAGCGTAATAGCTCACTAGTCGAGTCGGCCTGCGCGGAAGATTTAACGGGGCTAAACATACCACCGAAGCTACGGGTGCATTTCATTAGAAGTGCGCGGTAGAGGAGCGTTCTGTAAGCGGTTGAAGGTGAAGGGGTAACCCACACTGGACGTATCAGAAGTGCGAATGCTGACATGAGTAACGATAAAGGGAGTGAAAAACTCCCTCGCCGAAAGACCAAGGGTTCCTGTCCAACGTTAATCGGGGCAGGGTGAGTCGACCCCTAAGGTGAGGCCGAAAGGCGTAATCGATGGGAAACAGATTAATATTTCTGTACCTTCACTAACTGCGATGGAGAGACGGAGAAGGCTAGGCTAGCGCGGCGTTGGTAGTCCGCGTTTAAGGTGGTAGGTTGTATTCTTAGGCAAATCCGGGAATACGCATTTAATTGCAAGACTGAGGACTGATGACGAGTCACTAAGGTGATGAAGTAGTTGATGCCATACTTCCAGGAAAATCTTCTAAGCTTCAGGTTAGTGGGGATCGTACCCCAAACCGACACAGGTGGTCGGGTAGAGAATACCAAGGCGCTTGAGAGAACTCGGCTGAAGGAACTAGGCAAAATGGTACCGTAACTTCGGGAGAAGGTACGCTGCCGACGGTGATAGGACTTGCTCCTTAAGCTGTTGGCAGTCGCAGATACCAGGTGGCTGCAACTGTTTATCAAAAACACAGTACTGTGCAAAATCGCAAGATGACGTATACGGTATGACGCCTGCCCGGTGCCGGAAGGTTAATTGATTGGGTTATCTTCGGAGAAGCTCATGATCGAAGCCCCGGTAAACGGCGGCCGTAACTATAACGGTCCTAAGGTAGCGAAATTCCTTGTCGGGTAAGTTCCGACCTGCACGAATGGCGTAATGATGGCCACGCTGTCTCCAGCCGAGACTCAGTGAAGTTGAAATTGCGGTGAAGATGCCGTATACCCGCGGCTAGACGGAAAGACCCCGTGAACCTTTACTATAGCTTGGCACTGAACATTGAACCTACATGTGTAGGATAGGTGGGAGACTTTGAAGCTTGGACGCTAGTCTGAGTGGAGTCAATCTTGAAATACCACCCTTGTAGTTTTGATGTTCTAACCGCGGCCCCTAATCGGGGTTCGGGACAGTGCCTGGTGGGTAGTTTGACTGGGGCGGTCTCCTCCCAAAGAGTAACGGAGGAGCACGAAGGTTGGCTAAGTACGGTCGGACATCGTACGGTTAGTGCAATGGCATAAGCCAGCTTAACTGCGAGACATACACGTCGAGCAGGTACGAAAGTAGGTCATAGTGATCCGGTGGTTCTGAATGGAAGGGCCATCGCTCAACGGATAAAAGGTACTCCGGGGATAACAGGCTGATACCGCCCAAGAGTTCATATCGACGGCGGTGTTTGGCACCTCGATGTCGGCTCATCACATCCTGGGGCTGAAGTCGGTCCCAAGGGTATGGCTGTTCGCCATTTAAAGTGGTACGCGAGCTGGGTTCAGAACGTCGTGAGACAGTTCGGTCCCTATCTGCCGTGGGCGTTGGATGATTGAAGGGAGCTGCTCCTAGTACGAGAGGACCGGAGTGGACGAACCGCTGGTGTTCGGGTTGTCATGCCAATGGCATTGCCCGGTAGCTACGTTCGGGATCGATAACCGCTGAAAGCATCTAAGCGGGAAGCGAGCCCTAAGATGAGTCATCCCTAGAGCTTTAAGCTCTCTAAAGGGCCGTAGGAGACTACTACGTTGATAGGCAAGGTGTGTAAGCGTTGTGAGGCGTTGAGCTAACTTGTACTAATGACCCGTGAGGCTTAACCATACAACCCAGATGGGTTTTACT
>NZ_JBEOPP010000110.1:0-2293 GCF_040310185.1 Shewanella sp. T24-MNA-CIBAN-0130
ATCCCAAGTGTTGAACAAGCCCGAACACCGAGAGTGACTCTTTATTATGTAAATAACAGCTCGAGAAAACGCGCTGTTTGATGTGATGGTTATCGTGCTAGTTTTTTGTAGTCAGCAAGTACCCTTAGCCCCTCTGCTAATTATTTAACTCTATTAATTTCAGTGCGTTAAATTAATCCTCCACGGTATTCAGTTAAACCATTATTCTTATTATTTTCAACATTAGGTTGAGGTCATTAAGTTTGTCGGTCGTGCCACTACGCCCATAAAGCGCATTGGTTGCTGGCAACAGGGGCAACTGCGGGTTGCTAATCTGCGCTTTATCTCAGGAATGATTGGAAACGTTGCCCCTGCAACTGCCAGCATAAGCTGTATTTGTAGCCTGAGCTTTTTGGCGTTACCTCTGAGTAATCCATAGTCACGCACTCGCCTTAATCCCTTCGGTAATACGTGTTGCAGTATTAACCAGAGAAATTCTATGGCGGGTAAGGTGCGTACTTTTGTCGACTTTGTTTGGCTGTCTTCATACTCGAAACTCACGTTGTCATCGACATGACTTTTGATATTTTTGTCAGCCAGTACGCCGCGATAAAGATAGCGTGATAAATACTGCAGTGCAGGCAAGCCTTTGCCCACATGTTGGCAGTCTACTACCCACTTTTTGGGCAGTGAGGTTGGCAGTGTGAGATTAAGCTTTGCCAAATACTCCAGCAAGCGTGCACGCCAGACATTGGCGATATTAAAGGCGTTGAACAGGTATTTGCCTTTGTTCTTTTTCCAGTGCTGTTGAGTTTTGTTAAAACTGCCCGCAGGAATAATAAAGTGAATATGCGGATGTAAATCCCGTCGCCGGCTGTGAGTATGCAGCACGCCGGTGAAACCAATATCACCGGCAAGCTTTGGTGAGTTAAGGGCAAAGTCTTTGAGCACACTGGCAGCGACGGCAAACATGGCTGGATAGAGCGCTTCTGGGTGATATTTAGCCACAACACGCAGCTCAAATGGCAATGTAAAAGTCACCATGAAATAGTCGACGGGCAGTAACTTGGCTTGTTGCTTAGTGAGCCAATCTGCCGTGGTGTTGTACTGACATTGCGGGCAGTTGCGATGACCACATGACAGCGGAAAGTCAGCGGTATGCGTGCAACCCTGGCAAGCCCAGTGGCTGGCTCTTTGGGAATGAGAGCGGCAACTGAGCATGGCATTAATCGCTTGGCGCATTGACGGGGTAATTTGGCCATCATAAGCCTGATTAAAGGCATCAAGATGGTCACGTAAAATATCGATGAATGTCATGAGTCACACTCCCACTTAAGCACCAAATTATCAGTGAGCTGGTTAACTGACAGGACAGTGTTCTTGCGGGTGATGGTGGTGAGGCGGGTATAGCGTGCGGTAGTGTTAAGGCTGTTGTGGCCGAGTAAGTGCTGTACTGAGCGTAAATCTAACCCTTGTTCGAGCAGATGAGTCGCATAGCTGTGACGTAAATTATGTGGGCTGATGGATTTGTGGATGTTGCAGTCGTTAATCACTCGCTTTAGTGCTTTTTGAATACCGCCTTTATCTATCATTGAACCTGGCTTGCCATCTTTACCGGGAAATACATGCCGGGGATGGCGATGGGTTTGCCAGTAATATCGCAGTGCAAGTAATGTGCGTTGAGGTAAAGGGACCAGCCTGTCTTTACCGCCCTTGGCGTCACGAATATGCACCTGCATCAACGCGGAATCGATATCGCCAACCTGCAATGAAATTGCTTCGCCGAGGCGCAACCCCATACTGTAAAGGGTTAAAAAGCACACTTGATATCGCAGCTTATGGGTGAGGCTAATGACGATGGATACTTCGGCAGGGGTCAATATATCGGGTAAACGTTTAACCTGCGGAGGCTTCACAATACTCAGCCACTCCCAGTGCTGGTTAAGAACATATCGATAGAAAAACTGTAATCCATTACGGTCGAGTTTTACGGTGCTCCAGGAGTGAGAGGCAATTAAATCAGCGAAGTAGCGTTTTAAATCATCGGTTGAAAGGTTATCAGGGCAACAGTCAAAATAAGCACTAATACGCCTGACAGCGCGGCTATAAGCGTCGATGGTAGCAGGCCGCTTGCCTTGCAGCGTTAAATTGGTAAGATGTTGTTCATAAAGACAATCAAAGCGTTGTTGTTCGTGAGCGTTCATAGTAATACTCCTAGATAGCTGCCAAGGTAGGCAGGGTCTAGTAAGTATTTATGATGGGGCTAAAGATGTGTTTTTATCTTTTCTGCCGCAGAGCGGCTTCGTTCAACAAG
>NZ_JBEOPP010000111.1:0-2218 GCF_040310185.1 Shewanella sp. T24-MNA-CIBAN-0130
CCATCGATGCTTGAAGCAGTATTAAAGGCTGGATTCAGTGGTTAGGTTAAAAATTAAACACTCATGCGGTAGCCCTGACATTCGCTCCAGCATATACCGTATTAAAAGTGTTACCTGTAATGGTAGGTTCAATTACTGGTCCATTGTCTTCGGTATACCAGCGCTTATCAGTTTTGTTCCAGCATTCAGTTTGAGTATCATCTTCCTCATCCTCTCTTAACGTAACCTCAAAAGCAAACTCCAGATTAGGTTGCCTATATACCCAGTTAAGAGCTTTTGTATTATCAGCATTTTGTATTGAAAAAGCATTCACATCAGAAGATAAGGTAAGCGATAAGGTATTTGTAAAGCCGTTTTCATTAATTATGTTACCAAGCACAATATCCCAATCATTTTGTGACAAAATACGTGAATCAATCGGTAATTCAGTAAATCCTAAAGCTATAGCGGCGTCACTAAACAGTATGTTGGCTGCTAAAGTAAATACGTCAGTTGAGAAAAATTCTTCTGCAGAAAGGCCACTATCACTTAATATTTGCCAAAGCTCAGCATAAATAGCATTAATAATTATTTCAGCAGCAATTAAGTTTGGTATTTGGGTCGCGATCACTTGTTGTAAATACGCAATAGCATATTCAAGACGAATAAAACTGGCTGTTGCTGAGGCTTCAGCAGACACAGCATATAAGGTTGCTGTGTCTAACTGATATAGGGTTGCCAGCAAACCATCTAATTGAGTAGATAACTGGTTAATTTCGCTGTCAGACAGATTTTGACTCTTCATCTCCATCACACGAGAGAGTTTAATATGAGTCAGGTTGTTAATCGCCCCATTGTATTGTGGGCTAGCGATTAATGTGCCTTTCCCTGCATCACTAACGATAGATTTTGGCGCAGATCGGGTGGTTGAGTTTTTAATGTTAAGCGCTAAAGAGCGTGCTCGAATTGCTTGAGTTGCTTTTGCTGCTTCCCAGTTCGCCACTAAATAATAATCGGGTGTTTCAATTTCGCTGTTCCAATCAACTTGGTAGTTACCTTCATTATCCGTAATGGAATAGGGTTCATCGGTATCACAAGCTAGGTTTTTGTTTAAATCGGCGCAAACAGTCGCACTAAATAATGCACCTTGATATACCGCCAAACCGGTAACCTGGTGATTGTATTCTGATACAGGCGTTGTTGGTGTGCCAGAATCAGGTTGAGTAATGTCAGTACTAGAATCGTCGTCAGATGAACCGCAACCCACTAACATTGCGGCAGAAATTAACATGGCTAATAAGCTTTTATGATGCATTAATGTGTCCTTACATTATGGGTAGAGCTTTTTTGCTCTTATAGAGTGTATTTGAAACATAAAATTGATTCATACAAAGCAATGTATTAAGTCATCAATAGATTGCCGAGTCTGTTTTCGGTATTTAGTCGAATAATATTATTGGGGGAATGTTCAGCTGGCAGCGAAAGCAAATAATTGACCACGATTTTTAATCTTGGTCTTTTTATAAATATTTTGGACATGCATTTTTACGGTATTAACTGAGATACTAAGCTCTTTGGCTATTTCTTCGTTGGTTAATCCATGCAATATGAGGGACAAGACTTGCTGTTCTTTTTTGGTGGTCACCGCGAGTATTTTGGCGCGATTACCTGAAGATGGAATACGCTTTCTTTGTAAAATGTATTTGGATACCGCTTTTGGGTGAAAACTAATGTCGCCATCATGTACTTTTTTGATGCTTTGTATTTGCTGAGCGATAGCGTCATCGACACTAATAGCACCATGAAATCCCGATGAAATAAAGATGACTTCTAATTCCACATTCAGCGCAGGACAGAATGCGATATGCAAGTCGCTTTTAAATAATTCGGCAGATAAGCAACCAATATCTTGTAATGGATTCTCAAGATAATGAACCATAATGGTAGTGCCATTTTCGGCATTTGATTTTGTTGATAATGCGTTGTTGGCATTGGTTGAAATTAGATTAAATTCAATCAAATTCGCGAAGTGCCGAAATTGCCCATAAAGGTGATCAGGGAAATCTACGATTAAAAGGTTATTGCTGAACATGTCACATTCCTTGTTTAAAAACCCAGCATCCTGTTGCTGTCATTTTTTGTTTTCACGACAATATTTTGTTTATATACCCGTGATCATTGAAAATGCTTGATTTTGTCCCAAATGGGATCATCATAGCCCTATGAAACAAATTACACT
>NZ_JBEOPP010000112.1:0-2203 GCF_040310185.1 Shewanella sp. T24-MNA-CIBAN-0130
TAAAGCAGGATTTTCATCCCGCACAGCCAGACGTATTGATTCAGGGCAGCACAACCCCCCTCCATTACCGCGTCAATACGCTACTCGAAAAGATCCGTTTAATGGTCTTTTTGAACAACATATTGTCCCACTGCTTGAAAAAGAACCCACATTACAACCCATTACATTATTTGAAAAACTCGAAGAAATCGCACCGGGGCAATTTGATCGCGCGCAACTTAGGACTTTACAACGCCGTATCAAGACATGGCGAGTCAAATACGGACCAGAAAAAGAGGTGATTTTCAGGCAACAGCATACACCTGGAGCGATGGGGATTTCCGATTACACTTGGGCTAATGAATTGAATATCACCCTCGCTGGCAGTGCATTTAAACACAAACTTTATCATTACCGCTTGGTTTTCAGTGGCTGGACTTACGTCGAAGTCATCTTGGGTGGCGAAAGCTTTGAGTCATTGTCATCCGGGCTGCAGAATGCCTTTTGGCAAAGTGGGGGTGTACCCAAAACCCACCGCACAGATAGCTTAAGCGCTGCCTTTAAAAACCACACACAAGCAGAAGTCCTCACAGAGCGCTACACCAAGTTATGTCAGCATTACGGTGTAAAAGCCACTCGAAACAATAAAGGTATAGCCCATGAAAATGGCGCAATTGAAGGCCCTAATGGGCATCTAAAGCGAAAGATAGCGCAGCAATTGCTATTGCGCGAAAGCCGTGACTTCCTGGATTTAAAGCAATACCGAGCATTCATCGATGCCATCGTCGCTAAAATAAATCGTCAATGTCACACGCGTTACATTGAGGAGTGCGCGTACTTGTCCGCCTTACCCGTCCGTCGAACGAATGACTTTTGTGAGCAGTACGTCAAAGTGACATCCAGCAGCACGATTTCCATTAAGCGTGTGACGTATTCCGTGCCATCACGGCTCATTGGCGTGACCTTACTGGCGCACATTTATGATGACCGCATCGTCCTCTTCTATGGACATGAAATCACATTAACCTTAGCGCGAATACACACGCAAGGCGCAGCACGTGGCCGCTCAATAGACTATCAGCACCTTATCCACGCATTGGCTAAGAAGCGCAATGCGTTTAAAGCATCACAACTTAGAGACGACCTTATACCTAAAGGCGATTTTTGGCAGTTATGGCAGGCACTCACCCGTGATGGTGTGACTGATACAGATTGTCATTATATGGTCGATTTACTGGTCATCGCTGCCAACTATGATTGTGAGGCTGCATTGGGCCGCTTCGTTCTCAGCGCATTTGAAGCAGGAAAAGCGGTAACGATAGATGAATGTCGACGCGTTTTCAGGCCTGATACGCTATTTACCCCCATGATTAATCGTCAACAACATAGCGTTTCAAGTTACGACGTACTGTTAGGAGGGCGCAATGGCTAACCCACTGAGCTTACCTATATTATTACAAGAGTTACGATTACCCGCGATAGCAAAAGCTTGGCCTGATATCGCGCTAAAAGCGGTGAAGGAGCAATGGGGGCCTGAGCTATTTCTCGCTCAGTTATGTGAAATAGAGGCCTCACACCGACAAGAAATACGCCTAAAGCGCTTACTGAAAGACAGCCAATTACCCATAGGGAAACAACTATCACAGTACGATTTTAGTGAAGTGACAGGGATTAGTGCCGTTCAAATCAAGCATAAAGCCAGTGAGCTCGGGTGGTTGAGGCAAGGCCACAACATACTGTTATTTGGTGCAAGCGGTCTGGGGAAAACACACCTAGCCGCCGCGTTAGGCTATGCCCTTATAGAGCAATCTGTTCGAGTTAAATTCACAACAGGAACCGCCATGGTGCAGCATCTACAGAAAGCGCGACAAGGTTTAGGACTAGAAGATGCGCTTAAAAAACTCGATAAATATGAGCTACTGATTTTGGATGACATTGGCTATGTAAAAAAGAGCGACAGTGAAAGTCAGGTTCTATTTGAACTCATCGCACATCGATATGAGCGCAATAGCTTGGTGATAACGACGAACCAGGTATTTAGTGACTGGGACAGTATCTTTGGCGACAATATGATGACGGTAGCTGTGATAGACAGGCTGGTGCATCATGCTGAAATTTACCGACTTGAAGGAGATAGTTACCGTAAAAAACAAGCTATGAAATTAAACGACAAAAGCGGCCAACTTAATTGACGCGCATAGGACAAGCTAGTTGACGTCTAACA
>NZ_JBEOPP010000113.1:0-2126 GCF_040310185.1 Shewanella sp. T24-MNA-CIBAN-0130
ATGAACTACTCGTAGCTAAAGCTATCGAGTTTCCAAGACAAAAACTAAGTTAATGTCCCTTGTTGTAAGAAAGCTTGGTACACAGCGTGCCGCCTGATGGTGGTCTTACGTCGGCTTGTTTGCGTTAGCAAACAAGGTGACATTTCCGAAGAAACAGCCTCTAACTTTCCTGATTTTTTAACTGATGACAGTTCGCTCACCAGTGGCGGTGATACCGCCTTTTTCTTCCTGATTGCAGTATTCTTACGAGTTTTTGCTTTATCAGCAAACTTAGACTCTTTGATGTAAGGTACTGCACGTTGTGCTATTACTATCGCTGCATTTTCGTCAGCGTTAAATGTACCACACCCGTTTAGACAAACCAGCGTAGCTTGGTTTGGTCTGACGGTGTGTTTCTTTTTGCAAATGTGACACGTTCGTGACGTGTAAGCAGGGTTTATTGCTACGACGGCTTTGCCGTAGTCGTTCGCTTTGTACGTAATAAACATACCAAGCCTGCCGAGAGATACATTAAGTAAAGAGCGGTTTAGACCACTCTTTGCTCTACCATTATTCTTGATAAATTTACGACCTGTTGAGTCACGCTTAGGCTTCGCCTTGCGCGTCATATTGGTCAGCTTTAAATCTTCTAAGCTAATAATAGGTTTGGCTTGTATAACAATTTCTTTAGAAATTGTATGGCAAAAGTTCTCACGAACATTAGCTGTTTTGCTATCTAATTTAGAAATTTTAGTCGCTAAATTTTGTTGTGACTTAGACTCACAGCGGTGCTTGTTTTTATTTTTGTTTAAGCGTTTTTTACTCGCTAAAAGGCGCTGATAATGCGCTTTTTTCTTAGCGATAGCTTTCAGTTTAGCAACTTGTGCTGGATTATAAGCGTAGCGTGCGCCCTCACTTGTACAAGCAGGGAGAACAACACCACGGTCGATGCCCGTGATTTGCGCAAGCAAATCATCGTCATTGTATTCTACAAAGCCATTAAGTAATTCTTCGTTTGTGGGTGAGTCTACACCGTCGTTATACGAACCCGAGAAAGTAAACTTATTGCCTAATCTTGAGATCCTAAACTGTTTACAAAGTTGATCTGGTACGTAATCCAGTTGAATTGAAAACAACTTTTGCCGTTTCTTGGTCGCATTATCAAAGATGGTTAAGAGCGTTTTACTTTCGCCTAACGGCTCAAGCATAAACAGCTCTTTTGTGATCAAAGCACTGCGTTTTTTGCCGCGCCCCTTTTGCTTAGGAAACTTACGTAAACCTTTGCGTGAAGCTTCTACGTCAGCAAATACAAGGCTTGCTGCGTTACGCATTATCTGCACAGGAATTGCCTTTAAAAAAGGCAGTTCCTTATTTGTGCGTATGTGGCTGTAGGCTTGATTAATCTGGTCGCCCTTGCTTTCAGCAAGCAGACCAACATACTCTGATCTTTTTTGATTACGCATTACGTTAGAAGCACCGATCCACTGAGCAAAACAAGTAGCCTGACGGCTACTTGTTTTGTCAGAGATATTGATACTAAAACCGCGTATTGCCATGCGTAAGCTACCTTGTAATGTGTTTATAAACAGACTAGACTACTTTGCATAGCAAATCAAGCGTGAGGTTTATATGTACGAGTGGAGAACAGGACGCAGTTGCATCTATAAAAACCAAGTCCATCTAGTCTTTGTTGCGAAATACAGAAGAGCGGTTTTTACTTTAGAAATGGGAGAGCGTCTTCGAGAGGTGTTTTCCGAGACTTGCCTACAAATGCAATGTGAGTTAATGGAATACAGTTTTGAAGCTGACCACGTACACTTAATGGTGCAGGTACACCCCAAAGTGGCTGTATCAAATCTAGTTGGAAAACTAAAAGGTAAATCTAGTTATGTACTTCGCAGAGAGTTTTGGGAAAGTATTCGTACCAAACTTTGGGGTAGTAAATTTTGGTCACCAAGCTATTGTGTAGTTTCATGTGGTGGCGGAAATTTGGAACAGGTAGCTGCTTATATTGACAATCAGAAGAAGCCTCCCTCTGATAAATCCATTAAGCAAAGCAAAGCAATAAGCAAACAGTAAAGCTTCGCTTTACGCAAGGCTTAACTCGCAGCTAAAGCAAGCGAGAATGCGCCCTAAAAATGTTCAAT
>NZ_JBEOPP010000114.1:0-2116 GCF_040310185.1 Shewanella sp. T24-MNA-CIBAN-0130
GGGGTCTCCCCATGCGAGAGTAGGTCATTTCCAGGCGCCTAATTTACTCGAAAGAGTAGTGAAACAGCCCGCTATTAGATAGCGGGCTTTTTTTCGTCTGCAATTTATGGTGTAGAGTTTGTTATTGGCGAAAACATGACAGCAGTTTGTCGAATATGCCCATGCGTCCCCTTCGGGGATAAAAGAGTAGGTTATTTCCAGGCGCCTAATTTACTTGAAAGAGTAGTGAAATAGCCCGCTATTACATAGTGGGCTTTTTTACGTCTGCAATTTATAGTCTAGAGTTTGTTATTGGCCAAAATAGGACAGCAGTTTGTCGAATATGCCCATGCGTCCCCTTCGGGGATAAAAGAGTCGGTCATTTCCAGGCGCCTAATTTACTTGAAAGAGTAGTGATGAACCTTCAGCACGCAGTGTTTGCGGGGCATCGATTATTCATCTATAAAATGAATACTCGAACATGGAATATAAAGTGTTTATGCAAAGCATGCTTTTATACCATGTGTACCCAAAAGACATAATAATAGACTGTAATTAATGCCGGTAATTCACGGTGCTGCTTATATCCATGTTAGTTATAGTGTGAAGTCTTGGTGTCAATAACGCGCAGTTTTGTGTGGTTACGTAACGTTGAGAGCTTCGACAACAGCTTCTCGGTTCTAGCATACTGCTTCACTCTATCTCTTATTGTTCTACTGTAATGGGTTATTCTATTTATCGCCATCCATGGTGATATGTCCCGAGTAGACTATTCACAGGTGTTTTTAGCCTGGAATTTAATAAATACCAGCCAATGAAACTAGCATTGCTGTTGCGTAGTGACTATCCCCTTTAAGGATAAGAAATCATTGCTTAGGTTTTAGTCTACTAAACAACACGCTCTATGAGGCAGTCAATTATGAGCAAAGGTCTGGGCCGTACGCTTTAACACGTGCCGTAATTGCTCCTAGCTATTATCGGCCTTCCACCTCTATATAATCTGGTGAATTAAACCTGTACATAAGTTAACCGTGTCAAAGGGTCATTCCAATGTCCGTCTATAAATACATTTCTGTCTATAACAACATCCAAGAAATTTGGAATTTCTAACACAGGTAAGCCTTTCATTATTGATTCTATTCAGAACAATTTATCTATCAGTTAATAAATACTTTGTTGCTCATGATTGGGCCTATATGGTCTTTCAATATTATGTTTCATTGTAGTATCAGTCCATATTGACGCGACTGATCCATAACGAGATCCCCATAGCATCATTGGTCAATTTAGCCTGAATATTAGAGATTAATAATGGTCATGAATTTAACAGTGACCATGTATATATTTACCATAAATGTGAGTGAGTAAGTGAACCTTATCACCTAGCCTTTGAAGGCATCATTTGGTATGGGTAAATAACGGTGATTAATTTTATTAAGACTCAACTTTCCGTTTTAGTAAATTGGCAGTGGAAATCAGAAATTATGCATTGATAACGTCGATCTCTAAAGTAACCATGTTTGTCATGACACTTCCAAGTCTCTGCTACCGTCAACTATCTTCAATATGCCAATGGTGTTTCGATCAGTTAACACACAATAGTGAGCTTGGACTAGCCAGTAGGGTCAAAGCTGTTCATTACTGTTGAAATCCGTATTCGGTAACGAGCTGTAAACTGAATATTATCCAGTAGAAAACATTCGTTAATCTTCATTTTACCGTTGTAGAGACTTATGGCCGCTATGCTCTAAGGTCTCTGTGACAATCAATTTATGTAATTAGACAAATATCGACAGCTTGATTCTGGATTAATAGTTCTAAAGCGAGGCAGGATTAATAGTTTCCACAACATTATTATTGGCCATAAGCTGTTTCGCTTATATTTAACGGCATTTAGAGCGAGTTCGATGGATGTAATCTAAAGATTTAATGTAAAAAAACAGTCTTAAAATTAGATGATTTTTAATTTGTTTAGACATGATTGTGGATAAATCTGTGAATAAGATGTTCCTAAACTGGTGTTAACTTAAGTATAAAAATTAATTGATTATTTTGTTAATAAAGGGCTTGCGCTAAATCTTGTATTGCCTATAATGCGCATCCACTGACACGGCAGACAGCGAAAGCAGTCACCGAG
>NZ_JBEOPP010000115.1:0-1509 GCF_040310185.1 Shewanella sp. T24-MNA-CIBAN-0130
TAAACCCTTTACCGATATTGATGGACCCGCACTTGAATCGTTGATATCGCGAGTCAGTGAGGCCAAAGAGAACAACCTCGCGTTAAGTCCAGAGGATTGTCAGTTATTACTTGATGCGTTGCTGACGTTAGCGAGCATGCAAGACCGGTTAGCCCACCATGATGTCACAGTGCATAAACTGCGAAAATTGTTGGGTATTGAAAAGTCATCTGAAAAGCTTGCCAGCGTACTTAAGCAAGCGAGAGCATCCGGTAAGAAAAGCAAAAACCGTCAACACGATGAAGGTGAAGGTTTTACACCTGTTAAGCCCGTCGTTATCGTTCACGCAATGACAGATGTGGCTAAAGGTGATACCTGTACGGAGTGCTTAACCGGTAAAGTGTATAAAACTGAGCCTGGTAGCTTACTGCGTATTACAGGGCAAAGCCCGTTCAAGCCTGAGCAGCATGTGATGGAGCGTCTTCGCTGTAATACTTGCGGTGCTTATTTCAGTGCGCCTCTGCCGGATGACGTCTTAGTCGATGGTGAAAGCCAGCAAAAGTATGGTTACTCTGCGCGGTCATTGATGGCCATTTATAAATACTTTGCAGGATTGCCTTTTTATCGTCAGTGCAGTATTCAAAAGCTACTGGGGGTAAAAATTACCGCTTCAACGGTCTTTGACCAAGTTGAGCGGGTTTGTAATGATATTTACCCTGTGTACCAGCAGCTTTTTAATGTAGCCTCAGACGCCGAACATTATTATCTGGATGACACGACGCACCGCATTTTGGACGCTAAACCGGTCGAGAAAGCCGTCCGCAATAGCGATAAAATACGACTGCGTAGCGGTATTTATACCTCAGGGGTTATCGCCACACTGAAAGATAATAATACCATCGTCTTGTTTGAAACCAACATCGGCCACGCAGGTGAATTCATTGACAGCATTTTGCATAAACGCAGTCAGTTATGTGATAAGCCCGTCATCATGAGTGATGCATTACCGAGTAATCGTCCCACGGCAAGAGAGGCTACAATGTCACTGTGTAACAGCCACGCCAGACGACAATTTGTCGATGTGATTAATCATTTTCCTGAGGAAGTTGAGTATGTGCTCAAACGCTATGGAGAAATATGGGGGAATGATGATTTTGCTAAAAGCGAAAAACTATCCCCTGTGGCCAGGCTTGCTTATCATCAGGCTCACTCATTGCCCATCATGGAAGACATTAAATCATGGGGCGAAGCGCATATCGCCAACGAAACGGTCGAAGAAAATAGTGGTCTGGGCAAAGCAATCCGCTATTTCCTTAAACACTATGTTGGCCTCAGTTATTTTTGCAGCATGAAAGGCGTGAAAATCGATAATAACCGTATAGAATCGATGCTAAAAATCATCGTGCGAGACAGAAAAAATGCGATGTTCCACAAAACATTACTGGGGGCAACGATTGGTGATGTGGTTACCTCAGTTATCGCAACGGCAAGTGAAGCGGGTATTAATGTCTTTGATTACTTCACCACATT